>NZ_JAAHGN010000831.1:0-3451 GCF_010672485.1 Moorena sp. SIO2C4
TGCACCCCCCTCTAAACAGAAGGGGCTTCGAGACAGTTTCAGGGCCATTGACTACAGCCATTAACTACAGCCATTAACTACAGCCATTGACTACAGCCATTGACTAAAGTTGTCCCTCAAACAATGAGCAACAAAATACTCTAATTATTCATAGTCTATTTATTAGTCCCTGTGGCCGATCAGTTTAATGGCAGTAAATCACCGAACATTTCAGACCTAGAAATAGAGTACGACTCCTATCGTTAACTGTAGGACTAAGCGTACTACCAAGTTTTGAGGAAATTGCATGCCAAAGCAAATTATTATTGCAGAGCAACATCAACTTGCTGCTGTATTTTGGGAAGATCAAATTCAAGAACTAGTAGTTGCCACCGGTAATCACCAGGTCGGTGATATTTATCTCGGCGTTGTAGAAAATGTCTTACCGGGTATTGATGCAGCATTTGTCAACATTGGTGATCCCGATCGCAATGGTTTTATTCATGTGACAGACTTAGGACCATTGCGCTTGAAACGCCGGTCTGGTGCGATCACCGAACTGCTGACTCCCCAGCAGAAGGTGTTGGTACAAGTGATGAAAGAACCCACTGGTAACAAAGGGCCAAGGCTCACAGGTAATATTAGCTTACCCGGTCGCTATTTGGTGCTGATGCCTTATGGCCGAGGAGTGAACTTGTCTCGGCGGATTAAGAGCGAAAGTGAACGCAATCGCCTCAGAGCTCTAGCAATTCTAATCAAACCATCGGGCATGGGAGTGCTGGTGCGCACCGAAGCTGAAGGCAGAGCCGAAGAAGCCATTATGGAAGATTTGGAAAACCTGCAAAAACAATGGGAAGCTGTCCAGCTCGAAGCAACCTCTACCAGAGCACCAGCCCTACTTAATCGGGATGATGATTTTATTCAGCGTGTCCTCCGGGATATGTACACTGCTGATGTTAATCGGATTGTGGTCGATTCTAGTACTGCAGTCAAACGGGTTAAACAACACTTGTTGAGCTGGAGCGGAGGTCAAGCACCAGAAGGGGTCTTGATTGACCATCATCGCGATCGCATGCCAATTTTGGCATACTTCCGGGTCAATGCTGCAATTCGAGAAGCCCTCAAGCCAAGAGTAGATTTACCATCTGGTGGCTACATTATCATTGAACCTACCGAAGCCCTAACTGTAATTGATGTGAACTCTGGTTCCTTTACCCGCTCAGCTACAGCACGGGAAACGGTTCTGTGGACTAACTGTGAGGCAGCAACAGAAATTGCCCGCCAGCTGCGCCTACGTAACCTAGCTGGGGTGATCGTTGTTGACTTTATTGATATGGACACTAGGCGGGATCAGTTGCAGGTTCTCGAACACTTCAATCAAGCCCTAAAAGAGGACAAAGCCCGACCACAGATTGCCCAGCTTTCGGAACTTGGCTTAGTGGAACTGACTCGCAAGCGCCAAGGGCAAAATATTTACGAGTTGTTTGGTAAAGCCTGCGCTACCTGTGGCGGGTTAGGTCATCTGGTACATCTTCCCGGTGAAGTGGAAGCAGAAGCACTAGAGACCTTAGCACCGATCCCGTCACCGACGGAGCGAAGCATTCCAGAGTTCCCCGAACCCGTAGAGTTATCTCCTGAGAATGATCAGGAGTTGGACTTGCTCAATCACCCCAGTTATCAGGAACGGGGAGCGGTAAATAATCGCCGCCGCCGCCGCCGTCGTATTGATGACCCCGTGATTAGGGAAGAACCAATTACTAGGGGAGTAAATAGGGTGATCTCTGTCTCATCCAACTTTGATGCCATCACAGAAGCCGAGGTATCCACCTCAGGAGTAGAAAAACCCCAGCTAGTCAAGTTTGCTCAAGAGAAGGAACCACCAGAATTGGTCAGGGTTGAAATGAGCCCAGAAGAACAAGATGTTTATGGGTTGATGGGCATTTCCCCTATACTACATTTAGACCGAGAGGTGAAAGATCCTAGGTCAGCAATTATCTCAGTGTTACTGCCGGGAGAAAAAATCGAGGATAATGAAGAAGAATTATCCAATACAACTACCGATTCAACTACCGATTCAACTACTGATTTAACTACCGATTCAACTACCGATTCAACTAATAGTCAATCCTCCATCGACGATCAGCTAGAGTTAGATGAATCAGAATTGGTGCAATCTACTGCTGCCACACCAATTCCAGAAACTGAATCTGATCAACTGAGTACTACCAATGGCACTATTAACAGTCCCCCCATAGTGCGCCGCCGCCGTCGCCGTTCTTCAGCATTGGATAAATGAACACGGACAAAGCCACTGAAGTGTGTGAGTTACCGGATTTATCCGGTACTCCCTCCTTAGTGGCTGGAGTAGATGAAGTAGGGCGAGGTGCCTTATTTGGTCCAGTGGTGGCAGCAGCAGTGATTTTACCTGTATCTGTCCTGCCACAACTGGCTCTAGCTGGCGTTAAAGATAGTAAAAAGTTGTCCCGGAAACGACGCCAAAGGCTGTCTGAAGAAATTCAGGGATTGGCACTGGATTGGACTATTGGTTATGCCACTAGTGCAGAAATTGACCAGCTCAATATCTTACAGGCGTCATTGTTAGCTATGAAACGGGCTGTGCTTAAATTAAAAGTTAAGCCCGATATTTGTCTGATTGATGGGTTACAGGTGTTGCCAGATTTACCGATAGCACAACGAAATCTAGTAAAGGGGGATCAGCGATCGCTTCATATTGCAGCGGCCAGTATTGTAGCCAAGGTGTGGCGTGATGATTTAATCATTCGTCTAGCTGCCAAGTATTCAGAGTATGATTTGACAGCAAACATGGGCTATGGTACCAAAAAGCATCGGTTAGCACTACAAAAATACGGACCATGTCGGCTGCATCGCATGTCCTTTAGCCCCTGTAGTATAACTTGTTAACAAGTTAAATAAGTTGTTTATTAACAAATAACAATCAACCAAACCGATAACCCTTACCATAAACTGTATGGATCAGGGGGGCGGAACCCTTAATTTCGATTTTGCGACGCAACAAACGAACTAGAGCAGCTAAATTGTTACTTTTTGGGATTTCCTCGGATGGCCACAAATGTTGATAAATTTGCTTGTGAGATAATAATAGACCAACATGGCTCATGAAGTACCCTAGCAGTTGACTTTCTTTTTCCGATAGCTCAATTGGGTGTCCGTGGCGATAAGCAATTTGATTGTTTAAGTCTAATTCTAATTGTCCAACCCGTAACCGCTGGCTGGGATGGGCATCAGTCGCAGCAGAACGCCGAAGCAGAGCCCGGACTCTAGCGAGTAACTCCCGCAGTTCAAATGGTTTAACTAGATAGTCGTCAGCACCAGCATCTAATCCCATGACTCGGTCATCTACAGTGTCCTTGGCGGTTAGAAAAAGAACTGGGGTAGTGGCGTCATGCGATCGCATTTGTTGGCAAATTTCTAACCCAGAAATGTGCGGTAA
>NZ_JAAHGN010000832.1:0-3451 GCF_010672485.1 Moorena sp. SIO2C4
ATCAACAGATACACTGGAGCACTCCTAAGGGAGAGAATATCTAGGAGCCGTATGAGGGGAAACCTTCACGTACGGTTCTGAAGGAGAGGTGCCCCGGATAATACCGGGCATCGACTCTAACCGACGGATGTTCCGGGAGAATTCATAACAATAATGATCAAGTACTTCAGGCTCCGTTAACACGTTAAAGCGATGCAGCGCGGTCTTGGGGGTCTCCCCCATGAGCGACTGCATCAAGACATTGCTGGGGGGTTTTCCCCCCGGCCAAACCATCCGGTCCAGTCGCGTAAAATCACTCACGTCTGAATAAGTTGGAAAACTGAATGACATAAGGTAAATTCCTAGCCGTGGATAGTATTTCTGCGGCTATTTTTTTTGGAGGTTAGCAGGTTATCAGGTTGAAGGTTGTTCGCGTAGCGTGGCCGAAAGGCCAAGGTTAGTTAGTTGAAGGTTGAAGGTTGGTTAGTTGGAGGTTGTTCGCGTAGCGTGGCCTTTTGGCCAAGGTTGGTTAGTTGAAGGTTGAATGTTAGTTAGTTGAAGGTTGAATGTTAGTTAGTTGAAGGTTGAATGTTAGTTAGTTGAAGGTTGAATGTTAGTTAGTTGAAGGTTGAATGTTAGTTAGTTGAAGGTTGAATGTTATTGGGTTGAAGGTTGTCTGTCAGAATGCTAAATTCTAAATTCTAAATTCTAAATTCTACATTCTAAATTCTACATTCTAAATTCTACATTCTACACTCCCCACAATCCCCATCTCCCCACAATCCCCAAAAATGTCCTGATGGAGTAGCAGAGATTCTGTATAGGGGTCTAAAACCTCTGAAGCATAAAATTCAGCCAATCCTATGACCTTAATCAGTAAATTGGGTTTTAAGCCACAAAAGAAAGCTCATTTAATTGCACCAGTAGCAATTAAATCATCTGATATATCGATAGTTATTCCCGTCAGGAACAATCAGAAAGGAATTGAATTATTTTTGTCAGAATTTTTCAAAACCCAGAACCTAGAAAGCTATCCCAAAGAAATAATTATCGTTGATAATCAATCAAGCCCAGAGATTACTATCCCTAAACAGTTTCAAGTTGCTCCCCTTTCAATACGAGTGATAAAATGCTCAAAACTTGGACCGGCATCTGCCAGAAATATGGGAATCAACTCTGCTCAAGGAGATTGGATTTTATTTACCGATAGTGACTGTATTCCTTCAGAATCCTTAATCACAGGCTATCTTAATGCCATGAATGGCTCCATCGGATATGCAGGGAATGTTAAAGCCTGGAGCAATGATGTATTGTCAAACTATTATGAAACTCAAGAAATACTTGTGCCCTTAAAAGTTATTGAAGATGGGCAGATGATCAGACCGGAATATTTAATTACAGCCAATGCCCTAGTGTGGAAAAAAGCCCTTGAAAAAATCGGTGGGTTTAACGAAACTATTAAAATCGCTGCCGGTGAAGATATAGATTTAGGGTTTAGGTTATTAGAAATTGGCAACTTATCCTATAGTTGGCAATCAACTGTATATCATGATTTCACTCACGACATTCTGGGATTTATTAAAAGATTTATCAGATATGGAAAAGGCAACAAACTAGTCAGTCAGCTATATTCCATTGACTTAACTCCTAAACCGTTTATTCCCAATAAACCGGGTTTTATAAATCAACTATTGTCAACTTTACAATATGTGTGTCTTATAGTAGGATATAGAATTAGTTAAAAGGTAAGCTATCAGCTTAAGCGCTACGCGCACGCTACGCGAACAGCTATCAGCTATCAGCCTATGCTTAGATGGGCTTTTCCCTAGACTTTGAATTCGATAAAATCTCGAACTATTAGGTGCGACCCGTGGCGAATTTAATTCTTAATGGGTCAAGCGCACCTTTAAATTCTGCCAAAAGAGGTTTATTTTAAGCTGACAGCTGACCGCTGACTGCTGAATGCTTACGTTAAAAGATTACTTGATTCTATCTATAGCAGTTCTCATAGTAATAGACTTCTTGCAGAAGTAGGGAACAGGGAACAGCGGATCTGGGAACAGTGGACAAGAATTGACGCAAAGCGATGCAGAGGTGCGACCCGTGGCGAATTTAATTCGACGACTGTAAGCGCACCTAAGTGGTCTTGGGGGTTTCCCCCATGAGCGACTGCATCAAGAACACTATCAGAAAACTACTTTTGCAAGAGGTCTAATCAGGTACACAGGATTTTTTCCCTATTGCCTATTGCCTATTGCCTATTGCCTCTTGCCTCTTGCCTATTCCCTGTTCCCTGTTCCCTGTTCCCCATCTCCCCATCTCCCCATCTCCCTATCTACCCACCCTCCCCAAAAATTTCCTGGTGGAATAGCCAAGATTGTGTATAGAAGTTATAGTGCAGCTACCCGGAAGTCTGAAGTCTGAAGTCTGAAGTCTGAAATTCTTTAATATC
Source organism: Moorena sp. SIO2C4 (assembly GCF_010672485.1). NCBI lineage: Bacteria > Bacillati > Cyanobacteriota > Cyanophyceae > Coleofasciculales > Coleofasciculaceae > Moorena > Moorena sp. SIO2C4. The sequence goes on from NZ_JAAHGN010000832.1 coordinate 2,432, forward strand.
AAGGATTTCGACTCTAGGACGCGGGTTTGTTATTTCTGTCCCCCTGCACTAGTCAGTTGGCAGAACTTCTAATCCAGACAATTGAGGTAATCCTATGACTTTCATCAACAAACTTCATTCAACTCCCCAGAATTACTCCGATTTTACTGTACCCTTAAACATTCAAGCATCTGATATATCAATCGTTATTCCCGTCAGGAATAATCAAGAAGGACTTGATTTATTTTTAACTGAATTTTTTAACACCCAGAGTCCCTACATCTATCCCCAAGAAATTATTATTGTTGATAATAACTCAACTCGACCAATTACTATCTCTCAACAGTTCCAAGGTAATAACCTTTCGATCAGATTGCTGAAATGCTCAAAAAATGATGTGGCATCTGCCAGAAATGTAGGCATAAACTATGCCAAAGGAGATTGGATTTTATTTACCGATAGCCACTGTCTTCCATCTGAATCATTTATCCAAGGCTATCTTAATAGCATAAATGGGTCAATAGCCTATGCAGGTAATGTTAAAGCATCGGGCAAGGATTTATTGTCAAAATTTTATGAAGGTCAAGAAAGACTCATTCCCTTAACCATGGTTGAAGAGTGCCATATCAGTAGACCAGAATCATTAATTACAGCCAATGCCCTGATTTGGAAAAAAGCTCTTCAACAAATCGGTGGATTTAAAGAAACCATTAGAATTCCCGAGGGAGCCGATCTAGATTTAGCATTTCGGTTATTCCAAATTGGTCAATTATCCTATTGTTGGCAATCCACTGTCTATCCTAATCACAATAAAAAAATACCCGAATTTATCCAACGATTTATCAACGATGAAAACAGTAAACTAATGGTGAGTAATCTCTATCATATTTAAATGATAGCAGTCGGGAGTCGGGAGTCGGGAATCGGGAGTCGGGAGTCTGGAATCGGGAATCGGGAATCGGAAACAGGTAATAGGTAATAGGTAATAGGTAATAGGTAAAAAATATGTGTAGCTAATTAATAGGATAACTGCTATATAAT
>NZ_JAAHGN010000833.1:0-3447 GCF_010672485.1 Moorena sp. SIO2C4
TCTTTGCCGTTGTTTTGGTTGAACGTCGTAGTAAAGGTTAGGACGGTTGAAACTGGCGATGTGAACCTTGGGCTGTCGCAATTCCAGTTGTTGGATAATGTCCTGTTGGACTCGATTAGTGGCAGTAGCGGTCAGCGCCAGCACTGAGCTATTAGGATAGCGGTTACGTAATAGTTTTAGTTGCCGATAGTCTGGGCGGAAATCATGCCCCCATTGTGAGACGCAGTGAGCTTCATCAATGGCAAAGGTGGGAATACCGATTTGCGATCGCACTCTATCCAAAAATGGGATAAACTGTTCTGCCAGTAACCGTTCTGGTGATACGTAGAGTAATTTTATCTTACCCTCAAGGATAGCAGCTTCCCGCGATCGCATTTGTTGGAAGCTCAAGGTACTATTGATAAAGGTAGCCCCAATGCCATTATCTTCCAAAGACGTCACTTGGTCTTGCATCAAGGAAATCAGAGGAGATACCACAACGGTTAATCCCGGTTTCAGTAGCGCTGGCAGTTGGTAGCACAAGGATTTACCACCCCCAGTGGGCATGATAATCAGTAAATCCTGATTTTGCAGCGCCTCTTCAATAATCTGTTGCTGTCCTGGCCGAAAACAGTCGTGACCAAAAAAATGTTTAAGGGCATGCTCCAGGGATGGCGACTGTTCCATGGTCGTGAGGGGATTGCGATCAGTTGATTGTTGGGATAAGATTATTATGCCTAAAAACTATAACATAGAGCGCTACTCCCTATTCCGTACCTACAACCAAATCCCACAGCACATCAATACCACTGCCCACATAGTCTGAATCCTGGTGTTGTTCAATCCATTCAATCACAGCAGGGAGAATATGATTGGATGTTTTGCCCAAATTGCCCAAGGCTTGGGCTGCGCTGCTACGCACAAAAGAATCATTATCCTGAAGCAGAGCTAGTAGGGCGTTGACTACAGCTTCTGAGCTGTTTCCCAATTTGCCCAAGCCTATGGCTGCCCCTTGACGCACATAAGAGCGATCATCCTGAAGCAGAGCTAGTAGGGCGTTGACTACGGTTTCTGAGTTGTTGCCCAAGTTGCCCAAGCCTATGGCTGTCTTCCCACGAACATAAGAGTGATCATCCTGAAGCCTTGCTAGAAGGGCATTGACTACGGTTTCTGAGCTGTTGCCCAAGTTGCCCAAGGCTCTGGCTACCTGCCCACGCACATCAGAATTATCATCATGAAGCCGTGCTAGAAGGGCGCTGACTAAGGTTTCTGAGCTGTTACCCAATTTACCCAACCCTCTGGCTGCTTGACCGCGCACAAAATAATTATCATCTTGAAGCCTTGGTATTAGGGCGCTGACTACGGTTTCTGAGCTGTTGCCCAAGTTGCCCAAGCCATAAGCTGCCCTCCAACGCACAAAATAATCATCATCCTGAAGCCGTTCTATAAGGGTGCTGACTAAGATTTCTGAGCTGTTGCCCAAGTTGCCCAAGGCATCGGCTGCACTCACACGTACATCAGGATCGGGATCCTGAAGCCGTGCTAGGAGGGTGCTGACTACAGTTTCTGAGCTGTTGCCCAATCTGCTCAAGGCATCGGCTGCCCACCCACGCACATTAGAATTCTCATCCTGAAGCTTTGCTAGGAGGGTGATGACTACAGTTTCTGAGCTGTTGCCCAATTTACCCAAGGCTCTGGCTGCCCTCCAACGCACATCAGAATTCTCATCCTGAAGCTTTGCTAGGAGGGCGTTTATTACAGTTTCCGAGCTATTGCCCAATTTATCCAAGGCATCGGCTGCACTCACACGCACATCAGAATTCTGATCCTTTAGCTGTGCTAGCAATATTGTAATTACCTGATCCTTTTCCCCTAACTCGGCTCGATAGTGGAGCAATCGGCACTCATTAATTCGATCGGATTGCTCTTTCAACAATGCCAATACCTGTGCTTGAAAATCCGTTTCATATAAACTACAAATTACCTGAAAAACCTCCTCGCGAATCTTCTTGGCAACCCGATTTTTACTAGTCACCTCCAACTCAACCAACCGCTCCAAAATCTCTTGCACCAACCCACGATCAGCACCACGCAAATTATTCGGGTCTTCCGCCAAACAACTACCAGCAAACAATAAATCCCGATGCAACCACTGCTCATAGTTACTCTTATTAGTCAAAACTGCCCGAATCGCCCTCGCCGCCTTTTTCGGTTTTTGTTGTGCTATCAACAATAGTAACACTTCGCGCCAGTGGTAGTCATGCAAATGCTCCCGAATCTGACTCAAAACAATTTCAAAATCCCCCTCATTATCCGCCTGATAGTCAATTTCTTCAGCACACAAATATTCCTGAAAGGTCTTATGGACAAAACCATAACAATTTTGCCCTTGTTCATTCAACAAACCCGTGCGATCGCGAATCAAGGTTACAAATGCTTCTGCTTCTTCTTCAGCTTGGTATAACTGCACCTGCTTCAAGGTTTTAATCTGCTGACTCAACTGATCAATCAACTCATCTTGGTTAATCAAGGTGCCACCTTCATTATTGCCAACATTTCCCTGAGTATGAATCCAATAAGCCAACAATTCCATCAATCGGCGCAAATCATATAAGTCTAGATACTTAAATAATCCCTGACTGCTGATTTCTTTGTTAGCATCCCAAGAGGTTAACAACGTCTTGACAGCACAATTATAAAGATCAAAGCGTTCTTTAGGTAATACTGCTTGATACCGATGAATCAATGCAATAATTGTCAACAATAACGGATTCCGTGCCAATAGCTTAATCCGGTCATGTTCATCTAGCGCCTTTCGTAAACTCTGCTTACGCCTTTCAGCTTCAGCTTGGTCTTGAAACCTGCTGTTATACCAGTTATCAATAAACGCCGAAATCTTCTGGTCATCAAACGGTTCAATTTGATAGTGGGGAAATTCCTCAGTATGGAAAAAGTCGCGTCGATAGCCAGCCGGTCTAGATGTAATAATAGCGCGATTTCTGTCAAACTGTCCCAAAAAATTCTCGATGCGCCTGACTACATCATTCCGTTTAGCCTCTTCTGGCACTTCATCCAAACCATCTAGCAATATCAACGCCCTCCCATCAGATAACCAATGCTCAAAAAATCCTACTGGTAACGGTTTCACTGACATCGTGTTTTCAGCAAATACCCGAGCATAGTCGATCAGGCTTTTATCGAGATTTATCGCAAAATCTCGCATCCTAATTAAAATCGGTAGCCAGTCCGTATCAGCATCTAATCCTAAAATCTCAGGATTTTGCTGAGCCAACATTACTGCAAAATAACTCATCAAGGTGGTTTTTCCGGAGCCTGGCGCACCCAATATCACTACTCGTCTTGATTGACTTTGGCTCAATAACTGCTCCGCCAATAATTTGCGGCCAGTCGTCTTTGCTAATAGTGCTATTTCTGAGGTTTCCCCACTACCAGCTGCTAACAAATCCA
>NZ_JAAHGN010000834.1:0-3439 GCF_010672485.1 Moorena sp. SIO2C4
TACATTCAAGCCCCCTAAATCCCCCAATTTTGGGGGACTTTTACCAACAAATGGATTCTTGTTCCCCCCAGAATTGGGGGGCTAGGGGGGCAAAATTCAGTATCAAAAAACTTTTCAGATATCCTCTAAACAATAACTCAAATAAATTTATTAGCTAAAGAATATTGATCAATGTTGGTATATAAAAGCAAAACTTCCTCCCCTGGCTGAATATCTTTCGATGCGATTAAATGTGCCCATAGACCAATCTCATCTTTAACCCAATTGATATAAGCATTGGGGGTTTCCGAATGATTACATAGGGATGAAAGACCAAAGGCAATATAACCGCCCACATTTTGTTTTTTTTCATATTCTGCAGGGATTACGAAGCAGTACTTAAACACTTCAGTTTTATTGATAATTGACCATTGTTCGGCAGGAAATGATCCCACTGGGGCAGCCTCAATCAATGTGTCTTTGGTAATCAGTTTTGTTGATACAATTCCTCGTTCTTTTTTATCAAAAAATTTAACTTCAATCATTGATATAGTACTTCGATAAGTTTAACAAAGTAGGCATGAAAATAATGCTTTTACCATTTTATTATTATACTATGAAATCTACTTAAAATAGTACCATACAGCACAGCATGGCAATATTTTTTTTAATACTTACTATTCATGAAAATTTACTTTACAGCATTTTTCATTCTATTCTCCAAGCACTCACACTAGGTCAGGCTTTGAGCTTACTTTGACGGTCGTAAGAGCCACGAGAGGTTTTCCCATCGATGTAAATCAGCTTGATATCTAATTGATCCGTAAGATACTCTATCCAGCGCAATAAAAAGTCATGAAACTGTTCTGGGTCAATCAGGGCAAACACTCGCGAGCGTCGTGTCGTGAGACGGTATCCCATTTGGCAACTCCAAAAGCGATGCAGCGCCTTCACGCGGGGGTTTCCCCCGGAGACAAAACCTTAGACAGTTGAGCCTTTATGGTTGGTAGGCTATGCAGAAAAGGGGTAAAACTTATTGATTAAGGCTCAACTGTCTTACGGTAAATTCAAACCACTCGCGCTTTGCATCAAGACAAGGTGGCTAACCACTCGTATTCTTCGCGGGCCTTAGGTAGCGACCGCCACCATATTATCTGCTCCAGCTAAAGTGGCGCTTGATCCCAATCGCTACAATATCTACCAGCAGATGGTCTGGTTTACGCTTTGTTCTGGGGTCATCTAAGTTCTTGAGTTCATCGATAATGGTGCGTTTGACCCTTTTAACAGGATCAGATGGCCTCGAACTGGATGTTGGTGTTGAGCTAGACCCTGGTGCAAATCCTTTAGTCATGGCAATTAACCGAAGGAGAGACGATATTAGCTAGTGGAGCACGATTGAACCAATATTGTCTACAATCTCAGAGCAAGTATTAAAGCCTTTTTGTCAAGTAAATCTGATCTAAAGTTAAGTGCGATTACCCTGGGCATCTATGCCTTCCCCAGCGAGCAGATGACCTTGGTTGTGAGTTCTCTGTCATTAGGTGCAAGATCTGAGAATACCCCATGTCTGGTGTTTTTGCGTAAGTCCTGCTAGTATAGAATGTTAAGTTAACCAAGATTAGAAGGAGCAAATATGAATTACAGTGGTCTGGCAGAAAAGACTGTTCAAACACTGGATTGTATTGCCCAGGAGGGCGCTAAAGAAATAGCAGCAGCCTTTGATTTGGCTACCAGAACTAACTACATCCACCTTGTGTCGACTTTTTATCATTATTCTGCTCCTGGCGAAACACAACTGTTAAGAGCAGCTGAGGCAGCTCCTACTAATGCCATGAAAATGCTATATATTCATCTCGCCAGAGACGAGGCTGATCACGATATATTAGCAATACGAGATCTTAAAGCACTGGGCTATAAGCTTGAACCAGAATCGAAGTTAACAGCAGGCTATCATGCCTATTGGAGCAACTTTTCAGATGAAAAAGTAATAGAGTATTTGGGTATGAATGTCGTTATAGAGTATCTTATAAGTTACCTAAACTCCTGTGCGAAAACTATGCGCGAAAGACTCAAACTAAAAGCAGAAGAGTGTAGATGGTTGCAACTACATTGTGAAGAAGATGAACAACATGGCGAAGCTGCTGTGAAATGTGTGAAAGAGCACATAAATGAGCGATTCGCAGACTTAATGATTAAAGGCGGTATGGGAGACAAGAGACGCTTTGTCAGTATGTTTATTGATGCTTTGCAAAATAATGCTTCTCTGAATCCACTGTAAGCTCCTTTATTATTAAACTGCTCACATCTGGAGATAACTGAAAATATTTTTTTATATTTTCTGCGCAACAAAGATATCGAACTATGAATAAACAGGTAGATACAATGTCAGATAAATTTGGATATAAAAGCCTTAAAGAAGAAAATTTACCTCAACGGGAGATGTCTGCATCTGATCGATTTATTGACATTGATGCACGAAAAGATTGTTGCGATTTGCCATCTAATATATGGCCGTTTCTAATTGAAAGTAGCTACAAACAGCATTGGAAGGAAATTCCTATTTGGAAGAGTGCTCTGGAAATGGTGATTTACCCAATGCTTCTGTACGAACTAAGACCTAAAGTAGTCATTGAAATTGGGGCGTTTACAGGCGGTAGTGCTGTCTGGATCGCTGATCATCTGCAGATCTTTGAGATTCCATGCCAGGTTTACTCTGTTGACATTAATCTTGCCTTCTTAGACAAGAAATCACAACAAGACGATCGCATCACTTTCATTGAGGGTGATGTCAACAAAATTGAGGAATTATTTTCTGCCAAAATGCTTTCTGAATTAGATCATCCCTGGCTAATTATTGAAGATGCTCATGTCAATGTCTCTGGGATTTTAAGCACTTTTCATTCTCATGGACATGCTGGAGACTATATTATTATTGAGGACACCAATCTAGAGTGCTGGAAGTATTGGGATGAAAACTTTGAAGATATTGGTGATGTTAAGAGTGACAAGATTAGAGAGGTTAGTAGATTTTTGATGCAGTATAAAGACACTTACAAGATTGATGCTTTTTACCAAGACATTTTTGGATATAACGGTTCAAAATGTTGGAATTCAATCATCAAAAGAATGTTGTAAAATCTGTTAAAAACCTCAATCTCAAGGTGAGATGACTCCTGGCAGGGTTGCGAGCGTCTATGGGGGGAGTTTAGTAGTCCTGTAGAAGTAGTGATTTTACATCTTTTTTCGGTAGTGGTACAAAAGTAGTGATTTTAATCCCCGAAACCTTGACGCTTACCGTAGCCAAATCACTACATCTTTACCACTACCATTTTTTTGGCATTGCTGAATCTTCGAATGATTATGAGTAGGGTGGGCATCCTGCCTGTCCGGAAATATTGATAACGGGCAAGATGCCTGTTCCACGCCTGATGCCCGTTCCACAAAACTATTCAAATCATTC
>NZ_JAAHGN010000835.1:0-3438 GCF_010672485.1 Moorena sp. SIO2C4
TATCATTTTTAATTTCTTCCGGATAATGATAGAGCAATGAAGGATTAAGAAATAGTAGATGCACCCTGACTCATCCCTCAGCTATCGGCTGGGGATTTTTTTTGTTTAATTTTGTCTCAAGTAATCTATCAGTTCTATTTGGCTTAATCATTTTTAATTTCTTCCGGATAATGATAGAGCAATGAAGGATTAAGAAATAGTAGATGCACCCTGACTCATCCCTCAGCTAATCGCTGGGGATTTTTTTTGTTCAATTTTGTCTCAAGTAATCTATCACTTTTGAGAAATGCACTCCTGATCAATGCGATGGGTTTTGCCCCGCTACGCGAACGGGTTTCTAAATTGTTCCGGATTAAGATCGACCGATAAAGGATTAAGACATAGTAGATGCACCCTGACTCATCCCTCAGCCAGGGTAAGCGGAAGAAAAAGGGATAACCCATCCTGTTATCGATTCCATAGTAAGGTGTCTAGTCTAAGGTGAACAGAGGTGTAGCAATTGCCCTCTTGAAATTTGGTGTCAGAGTTATGAAAAAAATTCCAACAATTTTTGAACGGGGAGATAATTTTAAGGTTATTAACAAAGTGCGCTCAGGTTGCGAGTGGGTGATCGCTGGCGAAGGAATAGCTACGGAAAAACTTGATGGAACTAATGTACGCTTAAGTGTGGTTTCTGGCAAATGTATACATTTAGAAAAACGGCGTAATCCAACCAAGAAACAAAAACAGCTTGGCATACAAGATGGTTGGTATGTAGATGCTAACTCGGACGATCCAGCTGATCAATGGATCTTTGAAGCGATGAGAAACACAGATCTATCTGACGTACCGGATGGGAAACATTGTGCGGAAGCTTTGGGACCAAAAATTCAGGGTAACCCATTAAAGCTAAAGGAACATATTTGCGTACTGTTTAACTTACAAGCTCCTGTGTTTGAGAATATTGCTAGAACCTTCAACGAACTAAGAGACGCATTAACAGATCTAGAAAGTTTGTATTCCCCTGGGTGCAGGGCAGAAGGAATTGTCTTTCGCCACGAGGATGGACGCCAAGCAAAAATTAAATGCAAAGACTTCTGATTGACGATTGATTATCATTGCCTTTGACATCCCGCTGGATATTTTTGTTATTCAATCTTGTCTCAACCAATCTATCAGTTCTAATTTCTTCCGGATCTAGAGAGAGCAATGAAGGATTAAGAAATAGTAGATGCACCCTGACTCATCCCTCAGCTACCCGCTGGGGATTTTTTTTGTTCAATTTTGTCTCAACCAATCTATCAGTTCTATTTGGCGACCGCGTTTCTAATTTCTTCCGGATCGAGACAGAGCAATCAAGGATTAAGAAATAGTAGATGCACCCTGACTCATCCCTCAGCTACCCGCTGGGGATTTTTTTTGTTCAATTTTATCTCAACCAATCTATTAGTTTGATTTGGCTTACCCATTTCTAATTTATTCCGGATCAAGACAGAGCAATCAAGGATTAAGAAATAGTAGATGCACCCTGACTCATCCCTCAGCTATCGGCTGGGGATTTTTTTTGTTTAATCTTGTCTCAACCAATCTATTAGTTTGATTTGGCTTACCCATTTCTAAATTGTTCCGGATCTAGATCGACCAATCAAGGATTAAGAAATAGTAGATGCAACGTGACTAATCCCTCAGCTACCCGCTGAGGTTTTTTTAATAGACCTCTTGCAAAATTCCAAAAATATCGCTCTTGAGCACTTACTAGGAGCGCCTGCCAGTATAATTATACTGAAAGCATTACTGGACAATACTTTCGGAATTTAAAACCTGTTAGTTTCCGTAAGCATTATAAATTTACGGAAGAATATTAGATATCCCGATGGGTAAAGGGCTTAGCATTCTCACCAACATAAGTAGCCGCAATGTGACCATTACCTGTAACCTTGTATTTGTAAGTCACCAATCCCTCTAACCCCACTGGACCACGGGGGGGCATTTGTTGAGTGCTAATTCCTACTTCTGCTCCAAAACCATAACGGAAACCATCGGCAAAGCGAGTAGAACAGTTGTGGAAAACATTAGCGGCATCCACTTGATTTCCGAAGCTATCTGCTACCTCCTGGTCTTCAGTAACAATTGCATCCGTATGTCTGGAACCATAAGTATTGATATGGTTAATCGCTTCTTCTACAGAGTCTACTACTTTGATAGAAAGAATTAAATCACTGTATTCTGTAGACCAATCCTCATCCGTTGCTACCGAGATTGGGATAATCTCACGGCTAGCTTCATCCCCTCGTAATTCTACATTACGCTTTTTCAAAGCTTCTGCTGCTAGGGGCAAGAAACGAGGAGCAATTGTTGAATGCACCAGCAGGGTTTCAATCGCATTACAAACCGCTGGATATTGCGTTTTAGCATCAACGGTGATAGTTACCGCTTTTTCCAAGTCAGCTGCTGCATCAATATAGAGGTGGCAAATCCCATCAGCATGACCAAGTACTGGGATACGAGTATTCTCCTGCACAAACCGAACAAAAGCATTCGACCCTCTGGGGATAATCAAATCCACATAGTTGTCTAGTTGTAACAGCTCTTTGATTTCTTCTCTAGTGGTTAACAACTGTACCGTTGCTGGGTCAACTGCTGTGGTAGATAATCCTTTATGAATTGCTTTGACTAGGGTTTCACAGGAGCGAATTGCTTCTTTACCGCCTTTGAGGATAACACCATTACCGGATTTAATCGCAAGAGAGGTAATTTGAATTAAGGCATCGGGACGAGCTTCAAAGATAACCCCTAAAACTCCTAAGGAACAAGTGACTCGTTTGAGGATTAGTCCTTGATCCAGTTCTCGATGAATTTGGACATTGCCCACAGGATCACCAAGGTTGCCCACATCTCGCACCCCCTGAATAGCCCCCTTGAGCTTCGTTTCGTTCAACTTCAGGCGATTGTAAAGGGGTTTGGGAATTTTATCTGCCTCAGCCGCTTGGCAGTCTGCAGCATTCGCCGCTAGGATTTCCGGTGCTGCAGCTTCCAAGGCTTGGGCTATTGCCTCAATAGCTTCATTTTTAGCCTTTGTTGAGAGAACGGCTAACTTTTGTGAAGCTTGACGGGTTTTTTGAGCGATCGCACTTAGGGGTATGGATGCAAGTGGTGTAGCTGTCATGGTTTTGATTTTGGAGGCAATACCAATACGTGATCAGCAGTGTAGCAAATTGATGCTCCCACACGGTGCAGGCACTGGCCTTCTTGAGTATTCTTACTTGCCCCAAATCCCCATCATCGACTAAAGCATCACTTATAAATAAGGTTAACTATAATATTAACGTTGGGAAAACGCGATCGCATACAGCTGCTGTGGATAGTAGTAAATAGCTTACGCAATTCAGCCATCGATACCCCTTAGTTGGTCGAGCTGTGATCTAACAGCAACAGACTCAGGGGTTATTTTTTTTGTGA
>NZ_JAAHGN010000836.1:0-3436 GCF_010672485.1 Moorena sp. SIO2C4
TCAAGTGCGATAGAAGATAGAACAAACCTTACCCCAGAACCAGCTTTCGAGAACATTGTCCGTCGGGAGTATGTGGATGAGTCTTTACAACAAGCGCGGCTGGTGATGGTGTGGCGGGTGCCTGGTATACCTGAGTTGAAGGAAACCTATGCTTTGGATGTGCTAGCAGGAATTTTAGGACGAGGTCGTATGTCCAGGCTGTTTAGGGATTTGCGAGAAGAACGGCAACTGGTTACTCAAATTGGGGTTAGTAATATCACTCAGCGGCTGCAAGGGGTGTTTTATATTTCTGCTAAACTGCCAGCTGAGAATTTGGCAGAGGTGGAGAATGCGATCGCAAACCATATCCATCGCTGTCAGACAGAATTGGTATCAGACTCAGAGATTGCTCGGATTCGTACCAAAGTGGCCAATCAGTTTATCTTTAGTAATGAAAAACCAAGTGCTCGCAGCAATTTATATGGTTACTATTACTCCCAAGTCGGGGATTTAGAACCAGCACTGAATTACCCTAGTCATATTAAATCAGTTAGTGCTGTTGATATCCAAAAGGCTGCACAGCAGTATCTGTCTCCCCATGCTTATGGTATTGTGATCGCAAAGGGAACAGGGAACAGGGAGTAGGGAATAGACTAAGATGTGGAAAGAAATTGCTGACCAGATAAGCCAAGTCACTCGTGAAACCTTTGAGATTAACCAGCGCCAATCTGTTGGTGGTGGCTGTATTAATCAGGGTTATGCTCTGGTCGGTAAGACTAATAAGTATTTTGTTAAACTCAATTCTGCCTCTGCTGTCTATATGTTTGAGGCCGAAGCCCTCGGTCTAAAGCAGATGGTGGCAACTCAGACTATCCGAATCCCCAAACCAATTTGCTATGGTACTGCCGTGGATTGTTCTTATATTGTTTTGGAGTGGCTAGACCTTGGTGGCGGTAACAGTACCGAGTCTTGGGTAAAAATGGGACATCAGTTAGCAGCCATGCATCAGGCTGCTACTCCCCAAGCTTCAACCGAGATGGGTAAGTTTGGTTGGAATCAAAATAATACTATTGGTTCGACACCACAAGTTAATCAATGGATGTCGGATTGGGTAGAGTTTTTTGTAGAGTATCGCCTGGGTTATCAGTTTCAGCTAGCACGGCGTCGCAGTGGTCATTTCCCGAAACAAGACCAATTACTGGCAATAGTTCCTAAATTACTGGATCATCAGCCTCAACCTTCCTTAGTACACGGTGATTTATGGGGTGGTAATGCGGCTATTACCATGTCGGGAGAACCAGTAATTTTTGACCCTGCTACTTATGTAGGCGATCGCGAAGTTGATATTGCGATGACCGAATTGTTTGGTGGTTTCCCAGCAGCATTTGATCGAGGCTATAACGAGGTGTGGCCTTTAGAGCAAGGTTACAAACGGCGGAAAAACCTCTATAACCTTTACCACATCCTCAATCACTTTAATCTCTTTGGTAGTGGTTATGAATCCCAAGCTAACCGGATGATTGATCAGATTTTGAGGGATTAATTCTAATTAATTTGGCTCTCAATAATCTCCTCAATCATTGCTTCTAATTCACCCATAGGAAGATTGAGGTCATCGAGTGTTACCTGAAATTGGACATAACGTTCATCTAGATCGAATGTTTCTTCTAGAAAACCCCCAAATCCACGGGCTCGTTTATCTATTTCTAAGAAAACTTCTAAGTCTTCTGAGTAGAGAGAAAAAATGATTTCCAATTCATCCAAGCTACCCTGATACTTACCCATGGGACGAAACTCGAACTCTTGGACGAATGGATATCTACCCCCGAAGTGAGTATTATACTGACAATCGACTTCATGAAGTTGAAATCCTAGGTTTTCTAATGCATCAAACACCGCTTGCATTAACGGGTGTGGATGTACCTCAATGTAATCGGTGTCTTTCGGGTCAACGGCAATGGGAATATCTAAGCCAGTACGTAAATATACTGGTTGGCTGGTTAATGTCAGTGGTGTTTCCTCAGGGAGGGGAAACGAAAATGGAATAACTATTTCCTCTTTTGCCTCCAAGTTGAAGCGTTCCGAGAGGCGATATTGCATTAATATGCATTCCTCTGTGATTGAGGTATCTTCTTCTTCCCGCAAGTATTCGGTAACTAGATAAATATAAATATCATCAATCTTCTGGGAAACATCTCCCCCAGTAATATAAACTTCCCCTTCTACCATTTCCCCAGGAGCTAGGGAATCAAAGTACAAACGTGTATCTACCTTTGCTGCTCCAATGCCAACCTGAGCTAATAGCTTTTTGAACATAAACCTAGTTTTTTAACTAACTTTGCTACTAGCTTAATCTATGATTCTGGAGTTTTAGGGAGTCGGGAATCGGGAGTCGGGAATCGGGAGTCGGGATAATAAAATTTAATGTACCTGATCAGTATAATCAACTATATAAATGAAACACTTAGGTCGTGGGATTGCCCTACGGCCACGCTACGCGATTGATCTACGGTCACGCTACGCGAACACAAATTGAGATTATTTGGGCTTGAGGCAGATTAATTGGGGTTGGGGACAAATACAGTCAATCCCTTGGGAATACATTCAACTTTGATAGGAGTTGTTCCAATGACTTCTCCATCCACAACCACCTTCTGAGGGGGATCTGTGGCGATTTTGATACTGCGGGTTCGGACATGATGAATATTTTCTTGGTTGGGTGTCAGGTGAACCAACGCGGCACCAAAGGCATTGACCATTGATGTGACCGCCTGAAGTTTTGTGTCTACTTTGGCCATGGTGACATCCAGTAACCCGTCGTCGTAAATAACTTCACCCATTCCTTGGGCTAACACTGAGGTAGGGGGAGCCGCATTAGCCACAGTGATAGCCCCTACTTCAACTCGATAGATCTGGTCTTCAATTTCCACAGCCGCATCAAATAGCTCTTGTTCATCCAGTTGTTGCCATCCCGCTACCAGATAGGCCAGTACCCCCCACTGATCCTTGAATTCTCGGCTAGCTTTATCGACCATTTCTGCTTCAAAACCAATTCCGGTTAATAAAATCATGGGGGTGTCGTTACAGCGAGCCGCATCAATCACTTTGGTATAGCCTTCGGAAATGATGCGGCAGGCGGCGCGAATGGGCATTACTGTGCCACCAATGCCCAACGCCTGACAAAAGGCATTAGCGGTTCCTCTGGGAATAATGGCGAGGGGAATGTTGGTATCAATCAGCTGACTGGCAACGGCGGATACGGTGCCGTCACCGCCAGAGGCAATGATGAGATCGGCGTGGACTGCGATCGCCCGTTTGGTCAATTCTTCCGCCGTAATTTCTAGAGTAGTTTGATGGATATGGAGATTGAAATGGCCACCCAGCATGTTTTCAATAATGGTCAATTCATGATCGGAGTCTCCTTGACCGGCCACTGGATTAAAAATAAGGTGAGCCA
>NZ_JAAHGN010000837.1:0-3432 GCF_010672485.1 Moorena sp. SIO2C4
TACCTGCCCGCTAAAATAGCTGTCAACTTGCTAACCTATAACCTGTAGCCTACTCATCAAAGCATCTCGGGCTTGCTCTCGGTCATCGAAGTGGATTTTTTCAGTGCCCAGAATTTGATAATCTTCGTGACCCTTACCAGCAATTAAAACTCCATCCCCCGGTTTTGCTTGCAAGATGGCAGTCCGAATGGCGGTAGCGCGATCGCAAATTACCATTGGTTCCACTGATTGAGGAATCCCCTCTAAAACATCCTCTAAGATGCTTTCTGGGTTTTCGGTGCGAGGGTTATCCGAGGTGACTACAGCAACATCAGCTAACTGAGCCGCTATTTTCCCCATCTTAGGACGCTTAGTGCGATCGCGATCGCCACCACAGCCAAATACACAAATCATCTTGCCCTCAATAAAGGGTCGTGATGCCCTTAGTAAGTTTTCCAAACTATCTGGGGTGTGGGCATAATCGACAATAACACTAATATCCTGTTCCGGTTGAATTTGCACCCGTTCCATCCGCCCTGGCACTCCTGGAAATTGAGCCAAGGCTGCTGCTACTAATTCTAAATCCAAACCCAGCTCTAAAACTGTTCCTACTGCTGCGAGCAAGTTAGACAGATTGTATTGACCCACTAGGGGCGAATTAAAGCTAACCTCTCCTACTGGAGTATGCATAATTCCTCTAACCCCTGTTGGCTCGTAGCTTAAGTCCTTCGTCCAGAAATCAGCGGATGGGTTTTGGATACTATAGCTCCAGACTTGCTCAGTTGGTAACTGTTGGATTAACCGCTCTCCATAGGAGTCATCAGCATTAATAATTGCCCTGCCTTTGAGATAGTCGGAACTAAACAGCTTAGCTTTAGCGCTGAAGTAATCATCCATGTTCTGGTGGTAGTCCAAATGGTCTTGGGTGAGATTGGTAAACACCGCCACCTCAAACGGACAGCCCTGGATTCGACCTTGGGCTAAGGCGTGTGAACTAACTTCCATCACTGCCATTTGGGCACCTGCTTTGACCGCTAACTGGAGCTGTTGTTGCAATTGAACTGCAAATGGTGTAGTGTAGCTTGCTGTTTGCTCAAAACCTGGCCAACGGGCATAGAGGGTACCCAAAAGTGCTGTGGGGATAGGACTAGAGCTATGAGCGAGCAGAAATTCAATCAGATGGGTAGTTGTAGTTTTGCCATTAGTACCCGTGACTCCAATCAGCCTGAGCTTCTGTGCTGGGTAGTCGTAGAAGGCTGCTGCAGTTTGAGCAGACACGGTGGTCATGTCATCGGCAGCAATTACACAAACTCCTGTTTCCGGTGAAAGTTCCTGGGGGGGATGTTTGGCAGCCGCTTGGGGAGAAATTATCGCTGCTACTGCCCCAGATGCGATCGCACTTTCCCAGAACTCTCCACCATCTACCCTAGTGCCTGGCATCCCGATAAATAAATCTCCTGGTTGGCAGGCGTGGGAATTGGTACAGATGCCTGTAACCGTTACATCAAGACCCTCGGGGCTAGGAATTTCCACAATATTGGCAATTTTGGCTAATAATTCCCTTAGCTTCATAATCTATTGCACCAAATGACACTATAAGATCTACCGAATCATCACAGCCACCAGTCAACCGTCAACCGTTAAACCGTCAACCGTCAAACCGTCAACCTGATGTATCGCCTATTTTGGCTCACTAACAGGGAAATATTTCCGTAACATTCGCTGCAATTGTGCAACGCTAGCACGAGGAGAGGGGCGAGGCAGGAGCTGTTCCTGACCAAAGTGGTTGATACATAGTACTGGCACTTCATACTGATAGGATTGGAACCAATCCTCTCGACTGGTAATGTCTCGAACCTCTAGCTTAAAGGTTAACCCTTCAATCATCTCTAGCTTTTCAAGCAATCCCTCACAAAGATGGCAACCGGGTTTACTGTAAAGAATTAATTCCATCAGGCAAGTTAGTTGAAAATTGTTGATTTAGACGATAGTTTAGTAAAGATAAGTGCAGCTTCGGCAAACATAGCTGGAGAAACGCTAAAATGCTGGACAGCCACATTCGCCTTCATGGTACGTCCATTTGAACCAGCCCCATGTCCACAGACCTTCGCCTCGTCTCCGAAAACCGTTGCTTTGGCGGTACAGTAGGTTTTTACACTCATCAATCTCAGACTTGTAGGAGCGAGATGGGGTTTTCCGTATACCAACCCCCCCAGGCGAAAGTGCAATCCGTTCCAGTTCTATATTACCTGTCAGGTTTGACTTGCACGGAAGAGAATTTTATGGTTAAATCGGGTGCTCAGCGATTTGCAGCCAAGTATGGATTGATGTTGGTGGCTCCAGATACCAGCCCTCGGAATACAGGAATTCCAGGTGAGGACGATGAGTGGGACTTGGGGTCTGGTGCTGGTTTTTACGTAGATGCCACTCTTGAACCTTGGTCAGCTCACTACCAAATGTATAGCTACGTTGTCCATGAGTTACCCGAGGTAATTGCCAAAAATTTCCCCACGCAAGTTGAGAAACAAGGTATATTTGGTCATTCTATGGGCGGTCATGGTGCGTTGATTTGTGCCTTAAAAAACCCAAAGCAGTACCTATCTGTTTCTGCTTTTGCTCCCATTGCTGCTCCCATGCGCAGCCCCTGGGGTCAGAAGGCATTCACCAATTACCTCGGGACAGACCAAGAGCAATGGCGAGCTTACGATGCCAGCGAACTGGTGTTGACAGCCAACTATAACCATACAATTTTGATTGACCAAGGCACCGCTGACCCCTTTTATGAGAAGCAGCAGTTGCTCCCTGAGGTGTTTGAGAAAGCTTGTGAAAAAGCAGATCAGCCCCTGACTTTCCGTCTCCAGGTCGGCTATAACCATGGTTACTATTTTATCGCCACCTTTATAAAAGACCATATCAGCCATCATGCTGAGGCTTTGTTGGATTGAACAAAATTGAGATAATCCCTTGGTTGCTGAAAAAGTCGAGGTTGGAAGTGTGGACAATACTTCTGCTATTCAGGTTAATCAAAAACTCTAAAAAAACTGGTAATTTATAACTATTAAACCCAGTTTTATTTCTGCAAATCCTAGAATAATATACAGATTTTAGAATAATGTGTTGTTAAAAAAAACTCATTAACTAAGCGCATAAATCTTGTAAATACTAGGAAAATAAAAACAAATTAATGTCAACATCAGTACATTGAGGTTCTGAATATGGCTAATGAAGGTGAAATGTTGGCTTCAACTGTGAACCATCAGCAGTGGGTTTGTACCGTTTGTGGCTATAACATGATTGGTGAAATGCCTGATGTCTGTCCGTTCTGTAGAGCACGCCATGACAAATTCGTTACTTGGGATGAGGCAGAGCAAACCTATCGAGTGACCCCACACCAGATAAATAACTACGTTACACAATTGATTTCTGTGCCTCGTCTTGGTATGGAGCATGCTG
>NZ_JAAHGN010000838.1:0-3430 GCF_010672485.1 Moorena sp. SIO2C4
TTGTAGACGTATCCAATCCATGGTTCAGCAACTGACTGGTTTAGTGGATGATGTGCTATTTATTAACAAGACAGAATTTAAGCAACTAGATTTACAACCCGAACCTATAGACTTAGTTGAATTTTGTGGCTGGAACTGGAACAGGGAGAATACCACATTGCGGCGGATATCGATCATCATTTCCAAGAACATCTCATAGCCTTCCTGCTTATACTCAATCAGGGGGTCTTTTTGGCCATAACCTCGTAATCCCACTGACTCCCGTAGGGCATCCATGGATTGTAAATGCTCTCGCCAGAGGTTATCGATTTGATTCAAGATAAAGAATCGCTCAGCTTGCCGCATTAGTCCTGGCTGGATTTGATCGACTTGAGCTTCCTTGATATCATAGGCTTTGCGGACTTCTTCATGGAGGAAGGTTTTGATTTCCCCAACCGTCATATCTTCTAGATGCTGTGGTTCTAGATCTTGCAGTAAGTAGACAAATTCTTTGACCTTTCCTACCAAGCTCTCTAAATCCCACTCTTCTGGTGGTAACTCTGGGTTAACGTAGGCGTCTACAATATCACTCATAGTCTTTTCGGCATACTGGATGACTTGTTCTTTGAGGTCTAGTCCTTCCAGCACTCGCCGTCTTTCTGCATAAATTGCCCGCCGTTGGTTGTTCATTACCTCGTCATACTCAAATACCTGCTTCCGGGTATCGTAGTAGAAGGTTTCCACTTTCTTCTGGGCATTTTCTAAGGAGCTGGTGAGCATCCCGGATTCGATGGGCAGATCTTCCTCAACCCGGAACATATCCATCATTTTTGCTACGCGATCGCCTCCGAATATCCGCAGCAGATTGTCTTCCAAACTGAGGAAAAATCGGGTAGAACCGGGGTCCCCTTGCCGTCCAGCTCGTCCTCTGAGCTGGTTATCAATACGGCGGGATTCATGACGTTCAGTACCAACAACGTGCAGGCCACCTTTTTCTACCACCTCATCATGTTCTCGGGTGGTGAATGCGTCATATTCCCCTCGAATTGCTTTATAGACTTCCCGCAGCTTTTGAATAACTGGGTCATTGGTGGGAGCATTTTCTGAAGCGATCGCTAATTTCTCTTCTGCTTCTAGTTCCGGTAAACTCTGCTGTCCATATTGTTCAACTGCAAAATTTACTGCCTCTTTTAGGCTTTGTTCCGTTTCCCGGGACAATTTGGTCGGGAAAATCTGAGGGCTAACTTTCCAGCTTTTCGGTTTCTTTCCTGGAGCAAACCCAACAGCATCCGATTTAGGCTTGGCAGTAGTTACCGCTATGGGGGCAAAGGCTTCGTCTTCCTCCGGCTGCACTATTTTGGGCATAAAATATTCCCGTAGCTTCAGCCGTGCCATGAAGTCAGCATTACCTCCCAAAATAATATCTGTTCCTCGCCCGGCCATGTTGGTGGAAATAGTCAAAGCTCCTTTCCGTCCTGCCTGAGCCACAATTTCTGATTCCCGCTCTACATTTTCGGGTTTAGCATTGAGCAGGTTATGGGGTACCCCTTTTTCGGCTAACAGACCCGACAACAACTCGGATTTTTCTACACTCGTGGTTCCCACTAGCACCGGACGGCCTTGTTCATGGAGTTCAGCACATTCTTCTGCTACTGCCCTCCACTTAGCTGGCTCGGTCTTGTAAACCACATCGGAAACGTCTCGACGTTTAGAGGGTTTGTTAGTGGGAATAATCGTAACTTGCAAGTTGTAGATTTTTTCAAATTCCGCTTCTTCTGTTTTCGCGGTACCTGTCATACCGGCGAGTTTGGGATAGAGCAAGAAGAAATTCTGATAGGTAATGGTTGCCAGGGTTTGGGTTTCATTTTGAATGTCTACCCGTTCCTTGGCTTCTATGGCTTGGTGTAGACCATCACTCCACCGGCGTCCTGCCAACACTCGGCCAGTGAACTCGTCTACAATCACTACTTCCCCATTCCGCACGATATAGTTGACATCTTTCTGAAAGAGTTCCTTAGCCTTCAGGGCATTGGAAATATAATGAGCCCAAGGGTCTTTGGGGTCGTACAAATCTTTAACCCCTAGAAGTTGCTCTGCTTCGATAAAGCCTTCATCGGTCATCAAGATGTTACGGGCTTTTTCATCAACTTCGTAGTGTCCTAGTTGTTCAGCATTGTCTGGATCTTCTGGATAGAGCATGCGGGCAATTTCTGCGGCCTTAATGTACTTCTCGGTCGGTCGCTCCACTTGCCCAGAAATAATCAGTGGGGTTCTGGCCTCATCAATCAGTACTGAGTCTACTTCGTCAATGATGCAATAATTAAATGGACGTTGCACCACATCTGACATTGCTGTGGCCATGTTGTCCCGGAGATAGTCAAAGCCTAACTCACTGTTGGTGCTATAGGTAATATCACAGGCATAGTTCTTTTGCCGCTCGACCGGGGACATGCCCGATTGAATCAGCCCGACCGTCAGACCTAGGAAGCGATGAACTTGTCCCATCCATTCCGCGTCCCGACGGGCTAAGTAGTCGTTAACGGTTACAATGTGAACCCCTTT
Source organism: Moorena sp. SIO2C4 (assembly GCF_010672485.1). Lineage (NCBI taxonomy): Bacteria > Bacillati > Cyanobacteriota > Cyanophyceae > Coleofasciculales > Coleofasciculaceae > Moorena > Moorena sp. SIO2C4. The sequence continues at coordinate 2,542 of NZ_JAAHGN010000838.1, forward strand.
ACTATCGATGGCATTGAGGTAAGCTGGTAGAGTAGCCACCAGGGTTTTTCCTTCACCAGTTTTCATCTCTGCGATTTGTCCTTTGTGCAGGACAATGCCACCCATGACTTGGACATCATAGTGACGCATACCCAGCACTCGCTTTCCTGCTTCCCGCACTACAGCAAAGGCTTCTGGCAGAATTTGATCAAGAATTTCATCACGCTCTTGACTAGTGTTGGCTTTCTCCAGCTGCTGTTTAAACTCTGTGGTTTTGCCCCTGAGTTGTTCATCCGATAGTTGCTGGATGTCTTCTTCGAGGAGGTTAACTTCTACAACATCAGGTTGGTACCGTTTGAGCTTACGTGCGTTGGGATCACCAATTAGTCTCTTAAGCATAGCAGGAGAGGGAGATGTATAGTTGTGGGATGTATAATTGTGCGTTTAGGTACACTTTTATAGATATACTACCAAACTCCTGTGTCAAAATATGGGAAAATAGGGTAATAGGTAATTCAGCACTGACCCAACTATACCTTATTCTTTTGCTTGGGATACCCATCATGCCATCATCCCATCTTAAGCATTCAGCATTCAGCATTCAGCATTCAGCTAATGGGCTACGCCCACGCTACTTGAGGTGCTATCAGCTAATGGGCTACGCCCACGCTACGGGAACGGCGGACGCTACGGAAGGTTTAGTTTAAGCTGACCGCTGACCGCTGAATGCTTACATCCCATCATCGCTTTTCCATTCCTGCGATCGAGTCACTCTTCCAAGGAGAAATTAAAACAATTAATCGCCGGAATAGGTAAGTAATCATTCTTTTTGAAAGGTATGGTGTCAGGGATTTTAATCCTTCTCGCTGGACTTTTCTGAGGTAAAAGACAATTCCTCTGAAAAAATCAA
>NZ_JAAHGN010000839.1:0-3429 GCF_010672485.1 Moorena sp. SIO2C4
TCCTATGACTACGTTAGGTTACGAACTGAAACAGCGTGGTCATCGCGTCACTGTATTCGGCATTGAAGACGCTCAACCAAAAGCTCTAGCTGCAGGATTAGAATTTCAGCTGATTGGCAAGTCGGATTTTCCCAAAGGAGCCACAAAAGACTTATTTACTCAACTAGGTAATCTCAGTGGATTTAAGGCATTCCAGTATACAATCAATTGGATTGTCAATGTAGCAAAAATGTCTCTTCGGGATGCTCCAGACGTAATTAAAGCAGCAGATATAGAGCTGTTATTAGTAGATCAAGCTTCTCCAGCAGGAGGAACTATCGCTGAGTATCTAGACATTCCTTTTGTAACTGTATGCAGTGCCTTAATGTTCAATCGGGAAATGAGCGTTCCTCCCTTTAGCATGTCCTGGAATTATGACCCTTCATGGCGGGGAGTTCTACGCAACCGAGTGGGTTATGAACTGTTTAATATTATAGGTGAATCCCTGAAAAAAGTTATTAATTATCATCGTAAGCATTGGAATTTATCTACCTATAATAATGCCAATCAATACTCTTCACAGTTGGCTCAAATTAGTCAACAGCCTGCTGAATTAGAATTTCCTAGAAAAGAACTACCGTCTTGTTTTCATTTCACAGGATCTTATAGTAACCCAGCGAGTCGAGAAGCTGCACCTTTCCCTTATGAAAAATTAACTGGACAACCACTGATTTATGCTTCTATGGGAACGTTACAAAATCGGCTTCTGTGGATTTTCCAAATGATTGCAGACGCTTGTGTGGGATTGGATGCTCAATTAGTCATTGCTTTAGGTGGGGGTGCTAGTCCAGAATCTTTACCAGAATTGCCAGGAAATACCTTAGTTGTTGGCTATGCACCTCAATTAGAACTATTACAAAAAGCGACCCTTACCATCACTCACGCCGGAATGAATACTACCCTAGAATCTTTGAGTAATGGAGTACCAATGGTCGCTATTCCCATTACCAACGATCAACCTGGAGTGGCGGCGCGGATCGCTTGGACAGGAACAGGAGAGGTCATACCTTTGAAAAAAATGAGCCTGGAAAAGCTACAAAAGGCTATCAAACTGGTCTTAACGGAAGATTCCTATAAAAAGAATGCCTTGAGGCTACAAGAGGCAATTATACGAGCAGGGGGAGTGAGTCGAGCGGCTGATATTGTAGAACAAGTGGTGCATACAGGTAAACCAGTTTTGGCTTCAACAAAACAATAATAGAATTATTACAAGGAATAATTTTATGTCTAAATCCCTTATGGGGAGAACCTTTAACTATTAAAGTAGTACAAATGAACGGATAACTTCAGTCCAGAAAATGAAAATATGGTCAATTTGCGACTGTATATTGGCTGAGCTCATTGGCATCAAAGCCTTATAGAGTCATCTTTTTAGAGATCATGTCACCCCCTCAGTCACTACCTAATCAAATTTATTAACACATGGTTCTATCCTTATGCCAACTAGAATTCAGGAAACTAAGCTTCCCAATGGAATGAAAATATTTTGCCTGCGGGAAGAAGAAGTACCAGTTCTGTACGAACAGATTCAAGACTACATTAAATATGGAATTGAGCTGCACGAAAGTGATATCATATTTGATGTAGGAGCTAACATTGGTTTGTTTGCCTTATGGGCATATCAAAATTGTAATAAAAATGTTAGTATTTATGCTTTTGAACCTATTCCAGCCATTTTTAATGTACTACAGGCTAACGCTCAACGCTTTGATTCAGATAAAATTAAAGTCTTTTCCTGTGGACTTTCTCAGGAATCCAAGAGTATAACATTCGCTTATAATCCCAACGCTACCATGTTATCCACTGCATATCAAGAGGATTTTACTGAGCTAAAAAAGCAACTGAAGCAGGCTGTTATTCGCAATATTAAATACGCCCCTAAAGCCTTTCGTTGGCTTCGTTGGTTTCCTTTGTTTGTGCGATCAATGTTCATCCAAAATAGCATAGAAAAAGCTTTTAAAATCGAGCGGGTAACTTGCCAGTTAAAAACTGTCTCAGAGATTATAAGGGAACACAAGCTCGAACAGATTGATTTGCTTAAGATAGATGTAGAGAAAAGTGAGTTGGATGTACTTTTAGGCATCGAAGCTCAGGATTGGCAAAAGATCAAGCAAATTGTTGTTGAAGTTCACGACCTAGAGCATCGACTCCAAAAAATTACGAATTTGCTCAAAGAACACGGCTTTAGCGAAATTCAAGTCCAACAGGAACCTATTTTACATGGTTCTAATCTTTTCAATCTGTATGCCTGGCGAGGATAATACTGAGTTGCTTAGGGTGCGTGATAAGACGGGCGAGCCCTAATTTTTCGCCTCAACGCCCGGGTTGGGACAGTCCGCCTGGGAATTGTAACGGGCAAGATGCCCGTTCCACCCCTGATGCCCGTTCCACCCCTGATACCCATTCCACCCACCGGATCAAACAGCAACAATGAGATGCACCCAAGAAATTAACCCGGTTTGAAAGAAGAGCGATATAGCAGTCGCCAGGGCAGTTAGGACATGACAAAAGTCTCACACCCTTTGTAAGCGCAAGAGTTTTACTTCTGACTTCTGACTTCTGACTTCTGACTTCTGCTATATATCCCTATTTCACCTTGATTTATTTTTTGAAAAGCAGCTTGGGAAAGAGCATCGCCGAAACTATCATTCAACGGAAAAAGACCTTTAACCACTGACTTACCTAAAGAATAGGCTAATTTACATAATTCACAGAGAAGCTCTGTTAAGATTTCTGGCTCTCCATGAAGATAACCAATATAAAAATCTTCCTCTGAAATTTCCGAGTAACTTTGAATAGCTATACCTCGTAAACGTTCATTTTGTATTAATCCGAAAACTTTTCCAGCAATCAAACACTCTTTTAATAACTCAGGAGTAAGGGTTTGACATTTGCCAATATTTTCTGTGTACAAACTTTGTTTATGATCTAATAAATTTTCTCTAACTACCAAAGACCAAATATCATCAAAGTTTTTCAATTATAATTTAAACAATTTGTTGATTTTTGAAGCCAAAATATTAGCTTTATATATACTATAATTAGCGATTTTGTTATCTCCTCGACGAGAGACAATTTTCAACATTATTTCATTGTCAGACAAGACACAGTAACGTAATATAGGAATATTGACTTGAGATAAATAATTATTTATATGTGAATCTAATAATTTAGATAAACCTCGCCTTCGATAGCGACGATCTACTCTCAAAGAACTTCGCCAAGCTTCCTGTTTTGACAAAATAACTACTTGCTGCATTGCCACAGGGATATCATCAAGAGTAACTACAAAAACTTTATTTTCAGGATTGTTAATCCGTTTATCCAACACTAAGTGCATGTAATCTTTTTGATGTTCCCAGGTATATTGACAGAATGCCAAGATAGGTA
>NZ_JAAHGN010000084.1:0-12650 GCF_010672485.1 Moorena sp. SIO2C4
TGGTTTTGCATCAGCACGAGCTTTATCTACTCGTAACGATACTCCTGAGTCAGCTTGCTGTCCTTTTGATATCGCTCGCAATGGCTTCGTGATGGGAGAAGGTTCTGGGATTGTGATCCTAGAGGAATAATAGTTGCAATATTTTGGGTAATTTTATAACCAATATCAGGATCATCTTGATAGAGTCTGGCCAATGCGTCTTTTGAAAATCGTAATAATTTGGTGTCCTTTGAAGCACATATTGCTGAATTAGGAGAAGTAGATTTATCAATTAAAGAGATTTCTCCCAAGGATGTTCCCTGAATTTTATCCGCAATTTTTTTCAGTCCAATTGTTCCTTCTTCCACATTTCCCTGCAAAGCTGGGTCGATCATAATATCAACTTGGCCTTCTAGGACAACATAGAGATCGTGACTGTCTGTTCCTTCGTCAAAAATATGCTCACCATATTGATATTGCTTAATTTCACTAATTTCTAATATCCTTTGATGCTGTGGCTCGGTCAGACCTTTAAAGACAAGAAGTTGTGCTAATAGGTTTTCGATATTCATTTTTTAAATTTCCAATTCAGAGATTGTTTGATGGGTTTTTCAGACCCTGGTGCTTTTTTTATTCCCATGTACGCAATTGTACTATAGGTTAAAGAATTTAAGGTCTTAGGATGAAGATTGGAAGTTATCAATTACTGTTTAACATATGGGGCTAGCTGATCCCACAGGTTAGGAAATTGCTGACGGAATGTTTCAGGTTGAGCAATCTCCATGTCACGGAATTCAAAGCCAGGTGCAACGGCTTCCCCCAGGAGTCCAAACTCTCCTTCTTCTAAGACCGCAGCTTTCCAGTAACCACTGGAAGAATCTGGGGTGTTTCTCCTTTTGCCAGATCCATGCCGAGTTTGAACTTTTGCAAGGTTCCGTTGGGATCAAGAACTAGATAGAGAACGGGAGAACCTGCATGGAAGTAGTGCATAATGTCAGACTTATTGATATGAAAGTGATCAATAGGGCGATCATCTGTCAGCAGGTAGTATATAGAAGTCAACACTGCCCGTGATGACCCTTCTCTATCGGTTTCAATTATTGTTTTAGAACGATAAGTTTATGAATAATAGCCTCCTTCAGGATGCATTTGCATGCCCAACTTTTGAATTAGGTCGTGTTTATTCATAATCTTGTATGGGGATAGGTAAAAATTTTTGGTTCTGTAGTAAGAGCCTATCAAGGAAGGACTAGCTGGCGCAATTCTGGTGCAACAGAGAAGAGAAGTTGCGCTTCTTTTGAGCCACTATCGATAAGCTCAAAACCTGAAAATTTAAAGCCTGGTGCAACGGAACAACCCACCAAAACACTACCTTGAATGGGTACTGCTGCCTGCCACACACCTGAAGGTACAACGTAGCAGAACTGGTTTTCTTCAGATGATAATGTAATACGTTGTGGTGGTGAATCGGTACCATCCCAGAGGTAGAGGTAGATACCCGTGCCTTTGTATAAATTCCAAACTTCATCCCCAATAACCCGATGAAACCGACTCTTTTCATCTTGGTTCAGAGAAAAGTAAATATGAGTAAGAGCAGACTTCACGCTAGAATCACTTGCAGTTACTGAAATCTTTGATCGAAATACCTCCTGATATCTTCCGCCTTCTGGGTGTTCTATCAACTCAAGTGGTTTAGTCATGAGTATTTAATTATATCTTTCAGATTTCAAACAATATACTATGTTAGTAGAGTAGCATTTCAACTTCAGTTAACCACCAAACAGCCAACTCCCAGTAGCTACCTCATCGAATTGCCAAAAGAATAAGAAAAGCTCGTGTTTTTTGTTGGTGTCGCTAACCCCACCTAAATGCAAGATTATAGGTGGGAACTGTACGAGACATTTTGTTCAACTGAGTCCCAACGCACGAGTTGCTGCTTTGATCAACGGGTAGTAGGGCGGTTTAGTGACATTAACTTCTATAGCATCTTCCCGTTTAGTACCCAAAAGTCCAATGCGTTGTCCTTTCTGAATCGCTAGGACTTTTCCTTCCGGGTTTCTAATTCTTAGTTCGTTTAAAGATTCCCAGAGGCTACAGGTGTAACGGCGCTGATTGTAATAAAATTCCGCTTTCTTGGTAGTTGAGGTAGTAGTAACTGTACTAGTAACTACGGGTAGACGGACACCAACTAACTCTAACTCAATGGTCGTGTTGCCCTCCCAATGATGCTCTCGCAACTTGTAGGCAATATCCACTCGCCGAGGTAAAGGGAAGTATTCCCCCCAACGCCAAGCAATAGCCTGAATCGTGACTGGTTGGTTGTCCTGATTCAAAGTAAGCTTAATGTGTCCCTTACCAACCACTCGTTGTTCAAGGATTTGAACATTGGCACTCCAAAAGACAGGGTCCCGATTGCCAATGCCACAGGGGTGAAGCAGATCTAATTGCTGGTAGAGGTTAGAGGTAATTTGAGAGAATTCTAGGCTAGCGTCGATACTAACTAGGGGTTTGAGGTGTTCAGGTTTTAGAGATTGATGGGCAAAACCGCTAAGGGATTGTTCAAAGGCGCTTAAGTTCTCAGCAGGTAGGGAAAATCCACCAGCTGCTTTGTGTCCTCCATATTTACCCAGTAAGTCTTTACAGAACTCTAAGGCTTCAAAAATATTGAATTCAGTGATGCCCCTTGCTGAACCACGAATGTGTTGTTGGTCGTTGTCTTCATAGGTTCCAATAAAGACTGGGACACCATAGCGCTCTACTAATCGGGAGGCAACAATCCCAATCACTCCATGATGCCAATTCGGTTGGACAATCACTAATACCCGCTTCTGTTGCCAATCTAGTCCAGTGTCTTCAATAAATGCGATCGCATCTTGTTCAATATCAGCACACAATTGCTGACGCCGTTGGTTCACTTGTTCACACTGCATTGCCCTCTCACGTGCTACTTCCGGTGCAGTAGTCGTCAGCAGTTCAATTACAATTTGGGGATCCGATAAGCGACCAATAGCGTTAATTCTTGGTCCTAGTCTAAACCCAATATCCTCTGGCTTGAGGGATTTTTGGTCATCTTTGACCCCAGTTATCTCGATTAATGCTTGAACTCCTGCTAATTGAGATTGAGGCAATAACCCTAAGCCTCGCTTTAACCAACGTCGGTTGATACCGGTTAAAGGGGCTAAATCCGCAATAGTTCCCAGAGTAAATAGTTCTAACAGCTGTTGGGTCAAGCCTTTGAGTTGACCCAGTTCTTGTGCTAGACAGATAGCTAAAATGTAAGCTATCCCTACACCCGCTAAACTTCGGTAGGGTGACTCTTCCGGCAGTTGCTTAGGATTGAGAATGGCATCAGCGTCTGGAAGTTCTGGAGGTAGGTCATGGTGGTCAGTTACAATAACCGTTATTCCAAGTTCTACAGCTCTAGCAATAGGTTCATGGGCAGCAATACCATTATCAACCGTTAAAATCACACCCACCCCTTCCTCCGCAAATTCTTCCACAATCCGTGTATTGATGCCATAACCCTCTGTCATCCGGCTGGGTATGGCGTAGTCTACATCAGCCCCCAACCAGCGTAATGCTCTGAGTAACAAAGCCGTGCTGGTCATGCCATCAGCATCGTAGTCTCCACAGATAGCGATTTTTTCTTGATTTGCGATCGCTTCAGTGAGCATCCCGACACTAATTGCCAAATCGGGAAATTCATCAATCGGTGCAGGCATCACCTGAGATAGGGGATTGAGGAAAACCTCGGCTTGTTCAGAGGTTTCAATGCCCCGATTGATCAGGAGTTGAGCGATTAGGGGGGAAATGCCTCTAGCTTGGGCGAGTTGGTCAGCTTGTTCAGTTTTGAGGGGGGCAATTTCCCAACGCTGATTAGGCAATTGGGCATGGGGTTTGGATGGGGTGGGTGAGAGGTGGTTGTGCACAGGTGTCGTGATCGAACAACAATAGCCCATACTACCACCCATACTATCAGTTATTGAATTTGACCGAAATAATTACAATAGGTTATAATCTTAACATTTTGTAATACTCAGCTGCCTGGGTTTGTCAAGCCAGAGATCACCTATCGATAGATATATCTTTAACAGCTATCTGCAAACCCCTTTAATCCTGATTAATTGTCAATTTTAAATTGTTAATTAATCAGGAAAAATTGTCTGGTTTCTATTACTTAACCGTAGTCAAGAGGACAGGCTCTGAACCCTATTTTAAATTAAAATTTTTTTATTAAACTTCCCGACTAAAATCAGGAAAGTAAGTCAATTTCAAGGCACGTTTAACAAAATCAGAAGGAACTTTGGTAACTATGGATTACCGCCATATTCAGTTTTGCGATCGCAAATCTCAAATCGACTATTACCAGCTACAGCAATTGTTTAACCTAGGTGCTTTTTGGGCAAAAGACCGAAAAATCGAGGATTGGCAAGTTGCGATCGCTAACAGTAATCCTGTCATCAGCGTTTGGGATAACCAGAAGCTGATTGGATTAGCTAGAGCTACCTCTGACGGAATTTATCGGGGAACCATTTGGGATGTCGTTATCCATCCAGACTATCGAGGAGCTGGGCTAGGGCGTAAGCTAGTGGAAACCGTACTCTCTCATCCTCAGATGAGCCGAGTAGAGAGAGTTTATCTGATGACCACCCATCAACAAAGTTTTTACGAACGCATTGGTTTTGAGGTGAACTCCAGTACCACAATGGTATTGTACAATCAGCCTCTAGCTACTCCAGTGCCTAGTAAGGCTCTACAATCTCAGGAATCCCCTGGGGTATAGAAACTTGAAACCGGGTAAGATTCTCAGCAGAGGTATCATTGTCAGCTTCTTCACTGGGGACCGCTAATACTTCTATACGCCCCTGCATCACTTCCAAGAGTGTTTGAATCATCAACAAGGTCAGTCCAGATGAAGTGGATACCGTTTCACTGGGCTGTTTTGATTGATCTGGTGGTAATTGCAATAAATCAACAGCTTCAGCCCAACAGCTGATAGCACAGGGCATATCAATCCAGATGGAAACTGTTTCAGATTTAGAGGAGAGTGTAGTCGAAACTTTAATTTCACCACTGCTTATCTGAGTAATCGCAGTATCCACAATCATTAGTAATGCTTGTCGAAAACGCCGTGGATCTACTAAAACGTGAATTTGGGGGTCAGGTGGAACTATTTGCAGTTGGAGATTGCGATTGGCAGCTTGCAAATAGGTCAGACGATAGAGGTCTTCCAACAGCTGCTTCAAGGGGACTGAGCAAATCTCCAAAACGTTAGTACCGTGTTCAGTTTTAGCTACAGCAGTCACCTCATCAAGCAGTTTGACCATAGTATGGGCAGAGGCGTTAGCCTGGTTCACAAATTCTCTCTCTTCTTCTGGAGACTCACACAGATCCGACAAAATCAACTGATGTAAACCAATCAACCGACTCAGAGGCGATCGCAACTCGTGGGAAGTTCGTGCCAAAAATCCGGCTTTAAACTGGCTCATTTCCATTGCCATTTGGTAAGCCAATTGATTTTGCTTGAATTCCTGTTTCAGACCCTGGATTTCTTCAGCATCAGTATCAGTTTGATGGCATCCAGAGGTCTTTGAGTCTGTGCTTTCATGGAGGTGCGACCCAAGGCCGGGGAACCCGGCCATTGGAAAGCGCACCTTAAGGTGCGACCCAAGGCCGGGGAACCCGGCCATTGGAAAGCGCACCTTTAAAAATTTCCGGAAGCGACTCCCCATAACTCCTAACCCAATGCCTACTAGCAAATAGATCAGATCTGTCTCACCCATGCTTATTAAGTCTTGCCACACTAAAAACGTCAACAGGTGCGACCCGAAGGTGCGACCCTAGGCCGCGAGGGATTGCTCGCGGCCTTGGAGGCGCGACAATCGCGCGAATTTAATTCGCCAAGGTCAAGCGCACCTAACAAAATTGAAGGATAAAGAATGAAGGTTGAAGATTGTACTGCTGGTAATCGACAAGGGTAGAGTTGGGTAGGCAACGAGGCTAAAAAAATACCTGTTGCTGAGTAACCAATCGATAGAACCTTTTCAGGATTCCTTCACAATTCAGGGTTCCTTCACAATTCAAACTTCATACTTTTTTGTCAGATCTTTTTAAGGATAGCTAGTTTTTTTAAAAGGTGAGTAGAACTATTCAAACTCTGAATCGTCTAATTCAATCCCTCCAGCACGCAAAATTTCCCAGCCACTGCTGGTCCATTTGGCAACAGTAGACGGGACGCCAATCTTGTCTGGTTTGATCGCTTCTAACTCAGCTGGCTGGAGGGTCAATACCTCGGGAAACTGCACCTCAACCGCTGCCATTGTTTGTAAAGGTGGCTCGCCTGAGTAATTAGCACTGGTAGTTGCCAACGGACCAGTCTTGGACAAAATTGCGATCGCTATCCTGGAAGCTGGCACACGCACCCCAATAGTAGTCGGGTCAGAAGGATTCATAACGGTAGGTACTTTATCTGAAGCGGGTAAAACCAATGTTAATGCTCCTGGCCAATACTTAACAGCCATGTGTTCCCAAATCGACCTCTGTGCGGAAGTACCTTGAACAAATGGCCAAAGAGACTTAGGAGATGCCCCCATCAAAATCAAAGGTTTGTCTTGAGGACGCCGCTTTGCCTCAAACACCAACTCTGACTTGTGCGGTAGCACTGCTAGTGCTGGTACTGTATCTGTCGGAAAACTTACCAGCTTACCTGAGAGAGCCCCGGAAATCAGGGTAGCCATAGAAACTTGGGTCATTGCTCACCAGCACACTAAAAAGTAGAAGCTATCACGTCAAAGGTAAAAGCTTGGGAAAATTCTCCAAAGCTTTTTACCTGTGGGCATCTATGCATACCTTGTTTATACTTCATACTTCCTATAAGCTAGAGCAAAGCGGTCAATACCTGCTAAATCTGGAAATATCTGGATCTCAGAGTAACTGCCATGGTTTTGGAGTAGTTGAACAACCTTGTCCGCTTGTCCTGCCATCATTTCAATTAACCAAACACCGCCTGGGCGCAGATAATCCCCAGACATGTCAATCAGCTGTCGGATACAGTCTAGACCATCCCTGCCACCGTCGAGGGCAATATGGGGTTCATGGTAGTATATTTCTGGTTGTAGCTGTTTGAGGGAGTTACTAGGTATATAAGGTGGGTTGGCCACCATACCACTTAACTGACCTTTCAAGGCTTCTAGAGGTGAATACCAATAACCATGGTAGAACTTAATTTTTTCTGCCATGCCCAACTGTTGAGCATTCAATTGAGCGATGGCAAGGGCTTCTTCAGTGCAATCAACGGCATGAATAGTCCCATGGGGAAATACCTCTGCCAGTCCACAAGCGATCGCTCCACTACCAGTCCCCAAATCCGCCCAGTGTCCTGATGATAAGTCAGGTGTAGAGCTCATAGCTACACCATTGACCGCCAGATCAATCAGGGATTCAGTTTCTGGGCGGGGAATCAGGACAGCTGGGGAAACTCTCAAGGAGAAATGACGCCAAGGAGTAACCCCAGCTAGGTATTGAACTGGGCATCGCTGATGGATACGCTTTTGCCACAGTTGGGTGAGTACAGGTAGAGGTTGGGAAAGTTGAATAGTTGAGTTTTCAGTGGCTTGCCCTAACAAGGAACACTGTTGCCATGACTCCAAGCGTAGCACTAATGGGTCAAGCTCAGCTACCTCCTTTAGCAACCAGTCCACTTCAGCTGTAGGGACACCTGCCTCGGCGGCAGACTTGCAGGCATCTTGACGCCACTGCCAGAGTTCTTTTCCCGAGACCACCCACCGCTGACCCATAATCATTGATTTGGACGTTGGAGTTGATTTTGGGACAGACCTTGCAAAAATTTCAGGGATTCCTGGGATGGCACTAGTACGATTTTCTCTAGCTGCTGATCGTTGCTGTCCTGTAAGGTTTTTATAACGCCCTCTAGAGGCACTACCTCTATCTTAACCTGGGAGTTAGGGTCTTGCTGCTTATAGCGATTCACTATACTCTGCAATTGCTCTTTGTTAAAAAAGAACGGAATTGATGAGACCCCATTTTGTTGAATGGTTAGGTATCCGCTGTTGCTAGCTTCTTTGGCCACAAACAGCGGTACGCCCTGAAATGGCTTTTTTTCTTGACCATTTTGGTTCCAGATCGCTTGTGCCTGCTTTACCTGCTGTTGGTTTGGTATGTAGGCAAAATTTAAACCATTGGGAACAGTGCGATTCTTTTGATTTTGCTCATGAACTTCCCCCAAAGATACAGGCACTACTTGAACCTTGTTACCTAGTTGAGGATTCTCCTGCTTTAAACGCTGTACAAAGGCATTAGCATCTTCTTGGCTAATAAACACACCTGCCACTGAGGTAGTCTTCTTTTGATCTTGCTGATCTGGAATTGAGGCTACTAGTGGCGAACCTTTAGTATCAGTAACTGCAAATACAGGTACAGGTGTCAACTTTTCTCTTACCTGCTCTTCGGTCAGAGCCAGTGCCGCTAAATTTTCCGCACTCACTGAGCCTAGTAAGGCACTCCCTACTAAACTTAATGTTGTGCCCCAACGGAACAATGATTTCATAGAAATTACCTCGAATTTTAACGAAGAAGAGCCTGTTACAACTAGAATACCCTGCTCACTGAGAGATCTGAACGCAACTTACTAACCTCTAGTAGAGGCAGAGATTAAATTCATTCTTGTCGATCATAGCTTGACGTGGCATGTTAACTTAGCTGATCAGCGGCGTTTCATGGCTCTGCACCTGACTATTATCAAGTTTCACTGACTTTACCCTGGTGTCTTGACTGATTAGACTTATTGATTGATCGATTTCCAATCGGGATGACAGGATTTGAACCTGCGACATCCTGCTCCCAAAGCAGGCGCGCTACCAAGCTGCGCTACATCCCGGATGCTACCTCTAAGCAGTATAACCAGTATAACTCACTTTTGGCATTTTGTGTGTACTCTAGATTAATCTGGATACCAAAACATGCCTTTAATACCTTCTGGGTCAGGCATAAATCCCATTTTACGGTAAAAACTTACCACTTGAGGATCGGCAAATAGGGTGATATTGCTAATATCTTGGCTGCGCAATTTTTTGATCATATATCTCATCAAAGCTTTACCTAGTCCCTTGGCTTGGAAATCTGGATGAACTACTACATCCCAGATTGTGGCATTGAAAGCATGATCAGAAGTGGCACGGGCAAAGCCAATTAAGCGCCTCGTGTTACCTCGCTGGTACCACATAGAAGTAACCAAAAAGCTATGCTGAATGGCTTTCTTAACTTTGCGCAGAGGACGCCGAGACCAACCAACAGCATCACAAAGTTCTTCCAATTCGTACAGGTCAATTTCCCGTGTTGTACTGAAAAATACCCGTGAGGTACCGTCGGTGCGATATTTGACACCTTCTACGGTATCTCCTTCAGATCGTGTTTGAGGCAAAGCAGTATCAGAACTGCTAAAGAAGCTTTTCCAAAAACCCATGCAGGTGTGACAGTGGCGTTATCATAATTGTGAGCTACTTGGACTGGTAATGGTCTTCTTTCCCTGACGGCTCAGACGTTCTGGGTCTCGGTCAACCAGAGCCAGACTTAAATGTTTTAAAAAACAGAAAGTGATATTTGATCTATATGGTTTTACTCCACCAGGAAAACTATCATACCCGACCTACCTTGATCTGAAACTAATTCTTTGTGCAAATGATAATACCACAATTAAGCCTCCTATCCAAATTCCCATCCTAGCATTCCCTCAAGGCTCGCGCTCTTTGAAGTTGCTTGGGTAAGATTCTCGCGTCGGAGGGGGCACAGCTGTTTCAGGCTAGGAAGGTACCGAAGGTGGGGAAGTTGGGGAAGATTAGTTAGACTAGGCTAATCAGCAGGATTGCTCAGAAATGAATCAGATCCGCCCTTGTTGTTGGCTGGGGGCTCCAACCCATATATATCAAGAAATCAAGCAAATCAAGGTGCGCTTTCCAATGGGCGAGTAAATCGCCCTTGGGTCGCACCTCAATGTTAAACTCTATCTATATATACATTTAAGGCTCTTTTATCAGTATTTTTGTAAGTCCCCCTAGAAGCTGACGGGGTTGTGTTAACTCAAAAAGCTTAGGTGCGCTTGACCTTGGCAAATTAAATTCGCCACGGGTCGCACCTTTTGATAAACAAGAATAGCCACCTACCCCTATCGATCACTGTGGGTTGGAAATCATCCCAACAAGAAATCCTGAAACGCTTCAACCGAGCGTTTCCTAAGTTCTATGAACAGTTTGTCAGTAGTGAGATCCAACTGCACAACCTCAAACTGGCTTACCGACTCTATAAAACCCAACATGCTGTAATTGAGATCAAACCGGAAGGCTCAAAAAGTGTCCTGCACTTTGCTTACCGCAATGAGTCTTTTCTGCTCAGTGACATTTTTGGCGTTCTGACTGCCTATGGACTGACTATCCACAGTCTCAGTCTTTATGGTCAAATTAGTCCCCCAATGCTGGTGTTTATGAAACTAGTGGTGTCTCGTGACCGGAAAGCGCTGACCTACAAAACCTCAGAAAATGTCTGCCGTGCCCTGAGGGAGGCTTTGGCAGGGCGCTTTGAGGTGGAACAAATGCTGGCAGTGGAATTTAATCTCGATGCTGGCTTGAAGCAGGTAGAAACAGAATTTTATGTAGACCCAGTGTTTCATCTACCAGCGCTGTTAATTGAGGCCAATAACCAACCTGGATTATTTTACAAAGTTATGTATGCCATCTGGCAAGAGGATTTACTGGTGGTCAATGCCAACTTGCTGGTGTGGCGGGGACGAACCCGACTGATTCTTTACCTACTAGGTCCTAACGGAAACTTGATTCCCGATTATTTAGGTCAAAAAATTGCTGAAAGCATTCGGAGGCGAT
Source organism: Moorena sp. SIO2C4 (assembly GCF_010672485.1). Classification (NCBI taxonomy): domain Bacteria; kingdom Bacillati; phylum Cyanobacteriota; class Cyanophyceae; order Coleofasciculales; family Coleofasciculaceae; genus Moorena; species Moorena sp. SIO2C4. The sequence goes on from NZ_JAAHGN010000084.1 coordinate 10,872, forward strand.
TACTAGGTCAAGTGTTTTAGTTATCATTGGGTGACAAGCACAGGTGAGACCCGAAAGTGCGACCCAAGGGCGATTTACTCGCCCATTGGAAAGCCCACCAAAGCCAGAATTTAATTCTTAATGGGGAAAGCGCACCTAAGGACTTATGCCGCAAACCCAGTTTCTTAAGGTAATTACTACGATTTCAGCCTTTGATATATAACCAGAAACCGGGTTTTAAGGCTATTGGTGGCTAAGTCCGTCATCCTGCCTACTTTTCAAGTAAAGACAAACAAGATGTGATTAAAATCACTGACTAATTTCCTATCCTGTTAATTCTTCGATAAGATCAAGGTATGGCAAGCATTAACATCCTAGGAGTATCCCATACTTACGAATTAACACCTCCTACTCAATCATCCTGTCCTGTTCTGGTTTTCATCCACGGCTGGCTGTTAAGCCGTAGCTATTGGCAACCTCTAATTTATAGGTTGTCACAGCAGTATCAGTGTCTGATTTATGACCTGCGGGGATTCGGTGAATCCCAGTCCCAAATTCATAACACTCAAAGCTCAACATCGAACCGGGACTCGGAATCACCATTTCCTGAGACTGCTGCTTCATCCACTGACCGCTATAGCTTAGCTGCCTATGCTCAGGACTTGGGCATCCTGCTAGAAAAACTGGGAATCGAGCCGGCTTGGTTGGTTGGTCATTCCCTAGGGGGTAGCATTGCTCTATGGGGTGCCTATTTGCTGCCTCAGAGGATTCAAGGGGTAATCTGTCTTAATGCTGGTGGTGGGATTTATCTGAAAGAAGAATTTGAGCGGTTTCGGGTGGCTGGTCAGCAGTTGGGAAAACGGCGTCCCCGTTGGTTGTGTTATGTCCCTTTACTGGACTTACTGTTTACCAGGGCTCAGGTAGCGCGCCCTATTGCCCGGAAATGGGGACGTCAACGGGTTATTGATTTTGTTACTGCTAACGCAGAAGCTGCATTGAGAACCTTATTAGATTCTACCACAGAAGCGGAGGTGCATCGCTTACCTCAGGTAGTTTCCCGACTCAAACAACCTGTTTATTTCATTGCTGGTACTAAGGATAAGGTAATGGAACCCAAATATGTGCGCCATCTTGCTAGTTTTCACAGTCTCTTTCAATCCTGTGGGGACAATGTGATTGAAATTGCTGAATGTGGACATATGGCGATGGTTGAGAAACCAGAGACTATTGATGCTCAAATTCGTCAAATTTTGGCTAATTACAGTTAATTAAAATGGTTAATTAGAATGGGCGAGGCTCAAGCTAATAGAGAACTTTAGCCTCACCCCAGGCTGGGAATGATCGGGCGATCTAGCCGAGATTTGCTTAATGCATAACCTAGATAATTCGGCGTTGATGATTAATGGAATAATTGAGGGGAGTGGGGAATGGGGAATGGGTAACTGACCACTGATAAATGACCCGACTATACTTGAGATCATTTCTTACTTCAGCAACGTCGAAAATTCAGAGGGAAGTGCTAGGCAAGTGCAGCACCAAACAGATCACCGGCTTCATTTGCTCCTAGACCTGCCTGATCCAGTCCTTGGCTAGGTACCAATCCGTTAGCGGAGCCATGAAAGATAAAGGCAAACCCGGACTTGGGATCAGACCCAGGAGCTTCACCAGGGGCTCCAACCCCTAGGTCGTCAAAACCGTCGCCGTTGAAGTCTCCCACTGCTAAGGATTCACCAAACCGATCACCAGCCTCATTGGCTCCCAGTCCTGCCTGACTCAGCCCTTGGCTGGCGACCAGTCCGA
>NZ_JAAHGN010000840.1:0-3429 GCF_010672485.1 Moorena sp. SIO2C4
TACTCAAAGCCATTGAGAGCAAAATCCAGGAAGTCATTAATGATGCAGTTGAGTTTGCCCAAGCCAGTCCTGAACCTGACCCTAGCGAACTACATCGCTATGTTTTTGCTGAGGATTAGTTAACTGAACTAGGAAGTGTGAACTATGAAATACTTCACGCTTTCTTAGTCACGGTCTCAATCCTAGGAGTGCCATCGGTTTCTACCCAGGCAATGTAGGTGATACCGTGACCCAAGGCGTATGCTCTAATTTGTGCTGGTGAGCGTCCCCCTAAATCCATCTCTACCCTGACCAAATGCTCAGAATCTCTAAGTTTCTGGGCATAGGTAAAAGCTACCGCCTCAGCCTCGGGAAATTCTGGCACCACTAACCAATCACTAGCTGGTGTCCGACTGGGTAGTTGATTACTCGACAGTAAGACATAATGAAGGTCTTCTAGGTTGAGGCAAAAACCAATTCCAGGGTAGGTTTCTCCTTGAGGATGATATAGACTCAGCAATTGATCGTACCGCCCTCCCTGGCCTAAAACTCGGCTAGAGCCCTCGCTACTACTGACTACTTCAAAGACAATACCAGTGTAATAGTCAAAGGTTTGTACTAAGGTCAGGTCAAGAACAATCGGTAAGGGGCTAGCGGAACTACTATTTAAAAGTTCCACCAGGGATTTGAGATTGCTCACAATCTCGTGTTCTGATGAGTCTAAATCCAAGCTGGCAACCTTTTGCAAAACATCAGCAGGGTCTCCCCTCAGGTCAAAGAGAAACAATGCCCGCTCTCGTAATTCTGGGGATAGGGGTAACGTTTCTAGGCTAACACGGTCAAGATAGGCAATGGCTTGACGAACCTTGTCTTGCATAGGTTTGGGGAAGGGAGACAAAAGCGATCGCGTTAGCCGAGCTTCCCCCAAAATCAGGTGCCACTGCTGCAACCCTAAATTATTAAGACAATCGGCTAGCAACAGCAGAATTTCCCCATCTGCCAACAGCCCACCAACTCCCAATAATTCTACTCCCGACTGGTAAAACTCTAGTTGACGTCCGTGGTTACCTATAGTTGGTCTGCGAAATACATTGGCATTGTAATAGAGTCGCTGGGGTAAGGATAGGCAGGCTTCACTATTACTGCCAGCAATACGAGTGACCATTGCTCTGGCTATGGATGCCGTTAATTCTGGACGTAGCCCCAGCGTTCCTTCCTCAGCATCGTGCAACTGGATGACCGTGGAACGTTCGACAGCTCCTCCTGCCATCAAGGTATCCAACCATTCTAGAGTTGATGTGATAATCCGGTGATAACTCCAGCGGTGAAATACTTGCTGTAAGTGGTTAGCAATCCAGCGTTTTTGGGTAACTTCTAGGGGGAGTAAATCCCTTGCCCCTGGGGGTGGTTGATGAATCATTACTTTTTCTTTCCACCAAATAAACCACCAAATAAGCCACCACCAGATTTATTGGACGGTTTCCCTTTAGCTGCTTCAGGCGAAACCTTTGGCTGGCTACCGGCACTTTTCGGGGTTAATTCATTTAGAATCTGTTTCGCCTTCAATGCTTTTTCGTTCTGAGGGTTCAATTGCAACGCCTTATTAATGTGTACTTTAGCCATTGTCCCCTTATTTTGCTTCAAATAAGCAATTCCCAATAAACTATGGCAGTCGCTATTGTTTTGGTCCAACTTCAGAGCTTCTCGCAACTCCAAAACTGCCGCAGCAAAATTGTTTTTCACCAAATATCCTTCAGCACGGCGGATATAGCTATCCACTCGTGATACTCCCTTAGTCCCAACCGACCCTCCCTGTGATGTGGCACCGGTAGTAGTCTGACTATTTGGCTGGGTCACACCAGTTGCTTGAGTTTTCACAGGGGTTGAGACAGAAGTTTTTACCGTTTCGCCCTTACCACTTTTACACATCAAATAAACTAGGTTAAGTTCACTGATTTCGGCAATTTTTGCCAAGGCTTGGTCAAGGGCTTGGTATTGCTCTGATGCTAGGTGGTCAACTGAGGTTTTGTAAAGATTATCTAAATTTGCCCCTGCTTGTAATAATTGCTTAGCCGTTGCGCTAGCCAGGGAAATTTTATCTCCTTGAGCCCCTAACCGCTTACTCAAGTGACTTAGACTAGCAGCATAGTCACGATGACCTCTAGAGAGCTGTTCATAAGCAGGATTAACCAGCCGTGTTAACAGCAGATTTGCTTGATTTTTTTCCACTTCGGTACTGGCTTTGCAACTGTCGGGATGCAAACGTCTAGCAATTTGAAGGTACCGTTGACGGACTGCCTTAACATCCGCATCAACTGGAATTCCTAAAACTGCGTGGTAGTCAGTGAAATCAAGCTTGAAGAGTCCGTATTCAATTTTCAAAGACATAGGCAACTGTCCCATCTCAACTGCTGCAAGGCTCGTTTCTAGTATCTCTTAGATTAGATAATCTGGGTTTGTTTCGGCAATAAAAAGCAGCTGCTTCGTTGAAGAAGCAGCTGTATCTATCTTTTATGCCAATTAGAGTGCTTTAATTCATTCGGTAGGCTTTAGTAATCAAAATCGCCACCCATACCAGCACCAGCAGCAGTATTTTCCTTAGGCTCAGGCTTGTCTACCACAATACACTCGGTGGTCAACACCATACCTGCGATGGAAGCGGCATTTTGGAGAGCAGAACGAGTTACCTTAGCTGGGTCAACGATTCCAGCTTCAAACATATCTACAAACTCACCATTGGAAGCATTGTAGCCGACGTTAAATTCTTTTTCTTTAACTCGCTCAGCGATCACCGCACCATTTTGACCAGCGTTCTGGGCAATTCGCTTCAGAGGTGAAGACAGGGCACGAGCAACAATCAATGCACCGGTAAGTTCTTCAGCCTTCAGGTTCTCGTTTGCCCAAGTTTCTAGGTCAGGAGTCAGGTGAGCTAGAGTTGTACCACCACCAGGGACAATACCTTCTTCCACAGCTGCCTTGGTAGCGTTGATGGCATCTTCCAGACGCAGCTTGCGGTCTTTCATTTCCGTTTCTGTAGCAGCACCGACTTTAATCACAGCGACACCACCAGCCAGTTTAGCTAACCGCTCTTGCAGTTTTTCTTTGTCGTAGGAAGAATCCGTTTCGTCCATCTGACGGCGGATTTGCTCACAACGACCCTTCACTGCATTTTCGTTACCTTCAGCAACGATAGTGGTGTTGTCCTTAGTTATGGTCACACGACGGGCTTTACCCAGCATTTCCAGCTTAGCGTTTTCAAGCTTTAGACCTGCATCTTCGGTAATTACTTGTGCACCAGTTAGGGTAGCAATGTCTTCCAGCATAGCCTTACGGCGATCGCCAAAGCCAGGAGCCTTGACAGCTGCCACATTCAAAACACCCCGTAGGCGGTTGACCACCAAGGTGGCCAGGGCTTCTTTCTCAATGTCTTCAGCAATAATCAGCAACGGC
>NZ_JAAHGN010000841.1:0-3427 GCF_010672485.1 Moorena sp. SIO2C4
CATCCACTGCCTTTTCATTATGGCTTGTGCGGCGCTGATCTGCGCAATCGTTGTCTTTCGACATTAGACTGAGGCTGGGCAGTAGGAGGTGCCGTGAAAGGCAGCGGCAAAAGGGATTGACTTGGATTTAGCGAAAGCCATTATATCCCTACGGTTATACCATGACGAGGGGGCATTATCGGAGTTGTGCCAAGCCGCTGAGGTTTCGATTGCTGCTCATAAAGCCGGAATGGCAGCTACTCCCAAGGCTAAACTAGAAGCGGAAGTGCGGGGAGCGATGGAAGGGGTAATTATTGCCCATAATATGACCCGTGCTTACACAAGTATTGTTACGGTTCATGGGGAAGTGCTCCACAATGGTGAGTATCACCATTCCCTGCAACCGGGAGAGTTACTGCTGGCGGATGTAGGAGCAGAAACCCCTATGGGTTGGGCAGCGGATATTACCCGTACTTGGCCGGTGACTGGAAAATTTTCCCCTACTCAGCGGGATATATATAATGTCGTCAAAGAAGCCCATGATTTCTGTATCGAGAATCTTTACCCTGGGGTGGAATATCGAGAGATTCATATGACAGCAGCAGGGGTGATGGCTGAGGGATTGATAGATTTGGGGATTCTGCGAGGAGACATCTCGGATTTGGTAGCAATGGATGCCCATGCTTTATTCTTTCCCCATGGTGTTGGTCATTTGCTGGGATTAGATGTCCATGATATGGAAGATTTAGGGGATTTGGCAGGGTATGCACCAGGACGGGAAAGAAGCGATCGCTTTGGCTTGGGCTTCCTGCGACTAGACCGACCCTTGCAACCAGGGATGTTGGTGACAATTGAACCAGGATTTTATCAAGTTCCAGGGATTTTGAATGACCCAGAGCGACGGTCAACCTACAAAGATATGGTGGATTGGGATAGATTGGCACAATTTGATGATGTGCGAGGGATTCGGATTGAGGATGATGTGTTGATTACCGAGACAGGAGCAGAGGTGTTGACGGCTGGGTTACCGACTGATCTAGAGGCAGTTGAGGATTTGGTTACGGGAGTATAAGTTTTCGGGTGTGGGTGAACGGGTTAATGGTGCTGTAAGCTATCAGCTATCAGCGGTCAGCTATCAGCTATCAGCTATCAGCTATCAGCTGAATGCTTAGATGGTGGTATTAAGTTGACAGACATGATTTTGAAAAGATCTGATCTAATCAGGTCTTTTTTAGATCTTATCTATATCATCAGTGCTCGATTATCATAACTTGAATCAATAAACAAGATCCAGGTGCGATCAATTTTTTAGCTCAAATTCACTACACTGTCTGAGATAGTGTTAACTTTGAACAATTTGCCTTGGCCTACGACAATATCTGCAAATACTTATCAGAAGCATACCCATCAGAGTTTTTTCAGTGGGTATTGGGTAAACAACCTAGAGATATTCAGGTACTTAAAAGCGATGCAGCGCGGTCTTGGGGGTTTCCCCCATGAGCGACTGCATCAAGACAGCGAATTAAGTGCTGAACCAATTCAAGCTGATGCTCTAACTCTACTCCAAAGTACTAACCAAATTCTGCATCTAGAATTTCAAACCCTACCCCAATCCGAGCCACCATTACCATTTCGGATGTTAGACTATTGGGTCAGATTACAACGAAAGTACCGATGTCCCATTGAGCAGGTGGTAATTTTTCTCAAGTCTACGACCTCAGATCTGGTATTCAATAACGAGTTTAGGGATATTAATACCTGGCACCGTTATCGAGTAATTCGTCTGTGGGAACAAGACCCTCAACCACTGTTGGCCAATCGAGCTCTGTTACCCTTGGCAACTTTAGCTAAGAGCAATAACCCTAATCGATTGTTAGAGCAAGTGGTTGTGGAAGTGGATAGAAGCGATGCAGCGCGGTCTTGGGGGTTTCCCCCATGAGCGACTGCATCAAGACATTGAAGAAAAACCATTACGGGGAAATCTAGCGGCCTGTGTGGATGTGCTGGCTGGTTTACGGTTTGAGAAAGATTTAGTGCGTCGATTGTTATCCGAGGAAATTATGGAAGAATCAGTCACCTATCAAGATATTATCCAAAAGGGACGCCAGCGCGGCAAGCAGGAGGAAGCCCGATTCATTGTGATGCGTTTACTAACCCTGAGGTTAGGTTTACTTGACCCTGTGCTCCAACAGAAGATTGAGGGATTATCCATTACTCGATTGGAGGAATTGAGTGAAGCGTTGTTGGATTTTGAGACAGCAACGGATTTAGCGGTTTGGTTGGATCAGCAGCAGTAGTGCGTTCTTTATTCTTACGGTAACTTCAAGATCTGTTGCATTTTTCCAGGATTTCCGCTATAATATCTATATTGATAGCGGAAGGGTCGATGCTAACTCAAGTTAATAATCTTCGTTTAGACAGGCAACAGATTTTGGCTCTCAGGCAAATGTGTCATTTGAGCAAGAATATGTTCAACGTGGGTTTATATAACGTCCGTCAGTATTTCTTCCAGGAACGCAAACATTTGCGGTATGAGAGTAATTATTATCACTCTAAAGAGAATGAAAATTACAAGTTACTACCGACGGACATTGCCCAGCAAACCTTAAAAATTGTCGATAGATCCTTTAAATCTTTTTTTGGTTTACTGAAACTAAATAAGAGTGGAGGTTATCAAGAAAAAGTAAGACTTCCGAATTACTTACCAAAGGATGGACATTTCCTCTTGGTTATCCCAGTGAGAAAGCGCGACTGGGAGAAACTCCCGGGAAAGAACTGGTTATTTACCGTTCCTATGTCTCGTCAATTTAAAAAGGAGTACGGGGTAGTTCAGTTTACTGTCCCAGAGAGGCTAAGGTCTAAGACTGTCAAAGAGATACGCATACTTCCTAAATACAAAGCCAGGTATTTTGATGTTTGTTATTGCTACGAGGATGAACCTGAGGTAAAAGTAGAAAAAACTAGTGAAATATTGGGAATTGATTTAGGACTTGATAATTTTGCTACATGTGTTAGCACCACTCAAAAGTCATTTATTATTGACGGTAAAAAGATCAAGGCTGACAATCAGTTTTACAATAAGCGTAATGCCAAACTTCAGTCTATTAAAGACTTACAAGGCATTAAGATCTTGACCAATCGACAAGCTAGGTTGCTAAGAAAGCGAAATCACAAAATCAGGGATTTCACTAACAAGGCGGCTAGATATGTCGTGAATTGGTGTAGAAGAAACAAAATCAACAAGATTGTTATCGGGTACAACCCCGACCTAAAACAAAGGGTCAACATGGGCAAGCGGAACAATCAGAAGTTCACCCAGATTCCGATTTATACGTTTAAGGACAAGCTGGAAAGCCTCTGTCAGCGGTATGGGATTGAATTAGTTGAGCAAGAAGAATCTTACACCAGTAAAGCGTCTAGCTTGGATAAGGATGAATTACAGTATGGA
>NZ_JAAHGN010000842.1:0-3425 GCF_010672485.1 Moorena sp. SIO2C4
TATTTAATTCTAACAAATAATCAGAGTTTTTGGTAGACTCTGCGACATTTTCTCTAGCTGTTTACTAACCTTTTACCACACCAACCCAATTAAGAATGGTGTTGGTTGCCGGTTTGATCTCAAGCAAGCCTCTACCTACCTAAGTAAGTCTCGGTCTTACACTGCCGAGCCAGGGCTTTGCTCTATATTTAAAGAGCCAGCACTGTTATCCAGATGACTGGAACACGGCAGATACCCGCTTACTAGAGGGGTAGATTACTATCGATTTTTTCGACAAGTTAATCCTATCACGCTTCAGGACTATGAAATACCAAGATCTACCTCGGAATTTCCCATACAACCTGTGGCAAAAACCTGATGATTGCTTCTGCCCTTGCTGAGTCTTTGATAGAGTCAATTCTAATCAGTCTGCCATCCCTCTATTGACATCAACACCTGTCGTTGACCTAGACAAAAGCACACAACTCCATTCAATTTGGGTTAACTTCCCGTTTCACCTCGTAGCATGGGAGGGGTTATCCCAACCTGCCCTTATACCAACGACCCAGTTTCTTCAATGGCTCAGATTACTGGAAAGTTTATGCCAGTCGGATAATTATTAAGATTTTTAACAAAAGTTGACCGAAATTCTTTACAAAAATTAATTACTTTTTGTTACAAAAACCAAAGAGACTGAAAGGGGGTTAGTCATCAAAACCCTTGGTTTTAGGTGATTACAATGGTTTTACAAAGGTTATATTACGGTAAAGAACTAAAGCTAAAATTTTTGCCATTGACTAAAAAGGTTAATAAAAAGAACAATATCTCGTATAATTCGTTACGAGAGGATGCGCTTCTCAGCGACGATTACTCGCGCTGATTCTTTCAGTTCCTTTTCTCCCCCCTAAAGTATGATTACTCAAGGGGTTTATCCGATTTGATAGGAGATAAATTTACAATGACGATGGATGTAATTAACCATGGTGGAGATCCCCAAGTGGGTAATCTAGCCACCCCAATTAATTCCTCTGCTTTCACAAAAGCTTTCATCAACAACTTGCCAGCCTACCGTCAAGGGCTATCAGCCAATCGCCGGGGTCTAGAAGTTGGTATGGCTCATGGCTACTTTCTGTATGGACCGTTTGCCTTACTAGGTCCGTTGCGTGGGACAGAGTATGCCAGCACAGCTGGTTTACTGGCAACAGTTGGCTTAGTGGCTCTTCTGACAGTTGCTTTATCTATTTATGGAGCGGCTGGCTCCGGCAAACCTAAGGCAACATTGACCACACCCAATCCACCAGAAGACTTAGGAACTAAAGAAGGCTGGAGTGAATTTGCCAGTGGTTTCTTCCTTGGTGCTTGTGGCGGGGCAGTTTTTGCCTATTTCCTATGCCTGACACCTCATCTAGCGCCACTGCAAAAGATTGCTAGTGGAGTATGGTCCTCTTAACTCTGACTGGAGACAAGAGTTTCTGATCGCGCAGGGTCGGCGAAAGCCGATAGCTAAGCAAGAGAGTAAGGTTAGTGGACAGTTACTAAAAGTGTCATATAGTCTACCAAAATCTACTAAGGTTCGGTAGACTATAGTGATGGCACTAATACCACTCCGTAAGGCGGTCGAACTGACGGGACTTTCCAAAAATACTCTTCGGAAATATGCCGACAATGGCACGATCAAATGTGAACGAATCCCAAGCGGCTACCGGCTCTTTGACACGGAAAGCTTACTCAGCCTCGGAAAAGTACCCATGGCTCAAACTGCTACTATCTGTTACTGCCTCCTCAGCAGCAGAAAACAGTGGGATCACCTTGATCGACAGGTCGCTGATCTGCATTCCCTGTACCCAGAAGCGGAAATCATCCAAGACATCGAGTCAGGTCTCAACTACAAACGCAAAGGGCTTAAAACCATACTGGAACGACTTATGCGGGGCGATAAGCTCACAATTATTGTTGCCTGTAGAGACAGACTTACCCGGTTTGGGTTTGAACTCTTTGAATACTTGGTTAGAAGTTACCGTAAGAGTAGTGCAGCCTTTATAGTTGGTAAATTATGCAGCATAGGGTAAAGGTTTTGTAGTAAGGCTGCACTACTCTAAGGTTTCATCTCCGGTCAGTCTCAACGGTGGAAAACTCGTGGTTCTCAACGACACTAAAAGTTGTCTAGAATGAGAACTTACCGCCGCTCGCGAACCATGACCAAAGGTCAATCTTCTGTCCATCATTCACGTCTTCTCTTGTAGAGTCCACGGACAATGAAAGTACGGTTCAAAAATCAAAGAAGATCCGACTATTCCTAAACGCTGATCAACGTGCAACTATTCGCCAGTGGTTTGGAGTGTCCCGTTATGTGTTTAACAGAACCGTCGAAATACTTAAGGATGGCGAGGTTAAAGCTAACTGGAAAGCCATCAAAACTGACATCTTAAATAGCCTCCCTGAATGGTGTAAGGAAGTCCCTTATCAAATTAAATCTATAGGGATTAAGGATGCTTGCACTGCGGTAAAGGAAGCTAAAAAAAAGTACAATAAAAGTGGGCAAATTAATCGAGTTCGTTTTCGTTCTAGGAAGAACCCTTTTCAGTCTTGCTACATTCCAAAGTCGGCTGTTTCAGTCAAAGGTATTTATCACACTAAATTAGGTAAATTAACCTTTGCTGAAACACTACCGGATCAGATCTGTGACTGTCGATTAACTAGCACCAATGGGGACTATTACCTGGTAGTTCCCCACAAAGTAACTAGAAATAAAACCGAGAACCAAGGTAAGGTAGTTGCTCTTGATACCGGTGTCAGGACTTTTTTGACATTATGAGCGTGAAAATTATGTAGGCAAGATCGGCCATGGTGACTTTTCCAGAATTCAGCGTTTATGCCACCACTTGGATAATCTGATCTCAAAAATCAGTAAGGCAAAAGGTAAGCAGAAACGTCGAATGAGAAAAGCGGCTAGACCGATAGTTATTAGAATACAGAATTTAATCAACGAGTTGCATCACAAAGCCGCTAGGTTTCTGGTAGACAACTTTGATGTAATCTTACTTCCAACCTTTGAGACATCTCAAATGTCAAAACGACAAGATCGGAAGATTCGATCAAAGACCGTTCGCAATATGCTCTCCTTTGCTCACTACAGGTTCAAAGAGTTCCTCAAGCATAAAGCATTTGAAACGGGTAAAACTGTTGTTGATGTTTGTGAAGCCTATACCAGCAAAACTGTTAGCTGGAGGGGTGAATTAGTCAAGATCGGCGCGAGTAAAATCATCAAGTCAGGAATTGATGGCCAAAAGATGGATTGACCAAAGGTCACGCTTCGCGAACGAGATCTAAATGGCGCTCGTGGAATATTTCTTCGTTCGCGCAGCGTGGCCTACGGCCATGCTTTGGTAGATACACCATGGGTGAGAAATCACCTTGCATTGGCGAGCTAAGGTCTGCCTTTGGTA
>NZ_JAAHGN010000843.1:0-3424 GCF_010672485.1 Moorena sp. SIO2C4
TGTCAGGTTTTTGTTCTGCTTCAGTAAGCGATACAGCGCGGTCTTGGGGAGGGAGCGCGGTCTTGGGGGTTTCCCCACTCGCTATTGTATCAAGAACGGTTTTTTCCGGTTGTGATCCCTGCGCTTGATCCGCTTCAGTAGAATCATCTACTTGAGGTTGAGCCGCAACTTCCGGCAGATTCTGATCAGTGGGAAGGGTTGTAGCTATACTTTGCTCAGCTGTTGGGGGCAGATAGTTAGCGGTAAACAGTTCTGTGGTATTAACAGGAACATCTTTTGCTTTACCCGAAGCTACCAACACTCCCGCAGTTTCCCCTATTATTGTTGCAAAAGTTCCTGATTTCATCCAATCTTTCGCCTCAGTTGCTGTAAAAAACTGCATTCCGTTACTGGCAGTTTCTTCATCCGTGAGATTACCTTTCTCTACCTGGTCGTAGTATGTTTCTACAAAATCTTTTATCTCTTTGGGATTGGATTTCAGGATACGCTCAGAGGCCACTACTACATCTAAGTTGGGTTGAGTACCATCTATTTCCTCTGTTCGGTTCAACAGAGCAACTATTTTCCCGTTAGGCTTGTGAGTCAGGAATTGGTCTAAGCTAGTGCCAATTAGATCAGCTTGTTCCTGACCGAGAGCTGTTGCACGAGCTTCCTGGTCTGACTCTTTAGCATAATTGAAACCAATCCCCCGCTTAACCAGAGCGTCTCGGAAGTTAGCACTACTGAGGATTGAATAACCACCGTCAGTATCCCCTAATCCCTTAAGGTTAAGGTTTGTTTGAGCATCAGCATTCTCGCTTGCATTCTCTGTTGTCGTAGAAGATGTAGTAGAAGAGTTGGCATTTTCTATAGGTGGTGTACTAATACGGTTTAATTGCAAGGAGCGAGAGTTAGAGTTAGTTACCCACCAGGCAGCACCGATGAGTAAAGCAAATGCTAATGCCAAGCTCCCTGGGATTAATTTATTGTCGGTAGTTTTCTTTTGAGCCATCTTGATGCACCTCTCATACTCTTGCTATGTTGGCTATAATTTACCACCTTTGTTGCCAATTATTTCAGGCTTAATAAAAGTACATGTGGGTGAGGAAATTTTGTACTGGTTTTTAGGGAGTAGGAAATAGGTAACAATAATTTAATTTAGATGTACCTCAGGCTTACTAGGAAACGCTATAGTAGTCTTTTGTAGTCTTTTTTCGATTTTATCTATTTTGCATTATAGCGGTTATAAGTTGATGCTGATTAGACGAGTAAGGGCGCACAATGTAAGCCCTTAAAATTAATTTATGTAATTGATTGAGGTTATAATAATTATTATAAATATTCGTAAATAGATTTAAGTTAATGTAAATTTACGACAAAAAAAATAGTTAATGAGAGGATAAATTGCCGTAAAAAAGCAATACTTAGTAAGGATTATAATAAAATTTTTACAAGGCTTGAAAAAACTAGTGATGGCGTAAAAATTTTAGTGATTGAGTAGCCTAGAAGATTCCAGACTAGTTGTGCGATCGCATTAAATCCCATTAACTAGGTTTACGGTCAAACTCGGATCTTAAAAGCAACCAAACTAATGACTAACGACTAATAACCTATACATCTGGTGTATTATGCCAGACAATAAATTCACACTCATCTAGGGGTAGCGTACAGTCCTATAATTCGGAAACCGTGCAATAATCGTGTTTACCGTGACTGGATAATCTTTCCCTATGGTGCAAGTGCCTGACTCTACCGCCGAACTCGCTGCCCTGCTCAACGAACCCATGGATCTGGATTTCCAACTCCCGGACCCAGAGGATGAAGAAATTCAGGAAACCGACTTTGAACAGCTAGTGGATTACGCTTGGCGAGTATGCGATCGCTTTGACTTACAGACCGATATCTGGCGGGGACGGATTCTACGAGTAGTAAGAGACAGGGAGAAAAAAGGGGGTGAAGGAAGGGGAGCTGGATTTTTAAATTGGCTCAAAAGTCGGGAAATCGGCAAGAGTCAGGCTTACTCCCTGATTGAACTGGCTAACAGTGCCGATACTCTGTTAATCGAGGGTCAGCTTAGTCATGATGCCATTAATAACTTCAGTAAACGGGCATTTGTGGAAACAGCTAAGTCGGCTCCCGAAGTCCAGCAGCTGGTGACAGAACGAGCTCAACAAGGCGATCGCATCACCCGCCGGGAGGTCAAACAGGCATCTGATCAATGGACTGCCATGTCCTCAGAATTACTACCAGAGGAAGTTAAAGAAAAATCCGCTGAAGGGGGTCTCCCATCCAGTTACCTAGCCCCATTGGTCAAAGAGATGGAAAAGCTGCCAGAAATCCACCTGATTCCATTACAAGAGGCAATTGCTACTAACCCAGATGTGGACACAGTTAAACACGTGACCTCAGATGCCCGTTGCTTAGCCAAGTATCTAGATGCATCTGCCCAAGTCCAAGCTATCAATCACACATCCTTGGATATGGAACTGGCTTTAGATGAAGCGCTACGGCTTGAGTGTTTAAACACTGCTGCTGATTTAGTGAAACAAGCCTTGGCACTAGAAAAGACTGTTGGCAAACTCTATACCACCTGGAAGCGTTTAGGTAGTCTGTCAGACCGATTGTATGTGGATACCGGGTCAAGTACTCCCCACTTGCGATTGCTGCTGACCTGTATGGATCGTCTAGCGGGTGACGTGATTGAAGTTCCTTTGGACGAGAGTGGAGAGCAGCTGATTCGGCTGAAAGTCATGACTGAAACGTAAGCTATCAGCAATCAGCTGTCAGCCGTCAGCCGTAACTCAGACCTTACGTTCGCGTAGCGCTGCCTTTGGCCTTAGCTTACCTCTTTTATTCAAAATCACATCAAGTAGCGTGGACACAAGTCCTTGGCGGAATGCTGATAGCGGAATGCTGGTAACGGAATGCTGATAGCGGAATGCTGATAGCGGAATGCTGATAACAGAATGCTGATAGCGGAATGCTGATAGCGGAATGCTGATAGCGGAATGCTGATAGCGGAATGCTGATAGCGGAATGCTGATAGCGGAATGCTTACCTCCAATGACTAAGGGGAATTGGTATTTCATTAAGCTATTGGCCAATAATGCCCATCTTAATAGATAATAAACGATTGTTGTAGTCTAGAAAAAGGCTGAAGAAATCTATCGATCAGGGGATGGGCGACGATTTGGCTGTGAAAATAAGGCGTGCAGGGATGAAAGACAGTTTAGATCAGATGAGCGAGAATATACAAAAATTTTCTACCTTAGTGGACCTGCTACGTTACCGAGCAATACACCAGCCGGATCAGATAATTTATACATTTCTACTGAACGGGGAAACCCCAGACCGCTACCTTACCCATAAACAGTTAGACAACCAAGCCCAAGCGATCGCATCCGAGCTTCTACACCAGAACGCTAAAGGGGAGCGAGCGTTGCTA
>NZ_JAAHGN010000844.1:0-3424 GCF_010672485.1 Moorena sp. SIO2C4
TATTTTCCATAGATAGGGGCGGCTCGACGACGAGCCAAATCCTCTGACTCCAATACCAAGACAGAATCTCCCTCTGCCAACACCAAGCCTTGACGTTGCTTGTCAAAGGGGTAAGCACCAGTTTTTGCTAGAGCCCCCATTTTAGTAAATCCGGCTAGGGTTAGAGGAGTAATTGGTGCTTCTACAGCACCAGCAATGACTCGTTGGCATTGACCAGTTTGAATCAATTCAAATCCTTGAGCGATCGCCCAAATTCCTGTTGCACAAGCTGCCATTGGTGCTAGGACTGGCCCAAAGGAACCGATGTAATGGGCAGCAGCAATAGCTGGTTGATGGGGTAGAGTATCTAACCAATGCTCTAGAGTTAAGGTCTCATTTAAGATATCGAATCGCTTATACTCTGGTTCGGTGTCGAGTTTGCTCTGACTAGTCATCTGTTCCTGGGCTAGTTGCTCCCAAGCCGCCTGACAGCTACGACTGGAACCAATCACCACACCACAATCCTTGAGAGGGATGGTTAATTTAGCATCTTCAAGAGCATCTGCTACAACCTGGTAGGTCAGCTGTTCAATAGAAGCTGGTGTCTTACCAATCATAGCCAACGGTAGAGGTGATAAATTGGCGAAGGGTTGATACCAGCTAATAGCTGACTCACCGTTTAGCAAATGCTGCCAACTGGGTTTGAGGTTGCCTAAAGCAGATACTAATCCAATCCCAGTAACGCATACCTGCACGGATTCGTTGAAAGATCGTTATTCTTTATCTTCAGCTTTCTTCAGGTTTTCGATGCCTTGAATGACCTTGACTGATTCAATGCGATCGCCTTGCTGAATTTTGTTTACCACATCCATACCTTTAGTGACATAGCCAAATACAGCATAGTCCCCATCCAAGAAAGGCAGTTCTGCTAGGGCAAAGTAAAACTGTGAAGAGGCTGAGTCTGGCATTTGGGAACGAGCCATGGCAACAGCACCACGAGTATGAGTCAACTGAGGATCACTATTAATTCCGGCTACCTTAAAGGTTTTTCTGTATATCGGTTCCTCTGCCCCCTTCGGCTTAATTTCTAGTGGGATGTAGCGAGTTTCCTTCGTTTGTGGATCTATGAACCCCCCTGTGCCCAGAAGCTCTACTGGGAATTTTGGATTTTTTCCTTGGGGATCACCACCTTGGACAACAAATGGTTGAGGTTCCCTTACCACTCGGTGAAACACTAGTCCGTCATAAACACCCTTTTGAACCAGATCCACAAAGTTGCCAGCTGTAATCGGGGCATTGGTTCCATCCACTTCAATAGTAATCGGTGAGCCTTTTACCCTCAGCTCAACAGTAGCTTTGTTGTCTAGTCGGGGTAAATTGCTGAATTGGGGATTGCTGGTGGTTTCAGCAGGAGTAGGGTTGTTTTGGGGAGTTGATGATTCCGTTGAGTTTGCCATTGGGTTGCTGCATCCTGCTATTACCAGACCTAACACTACTAAAATCACCGATAGCCAGCGCCGGATATTTATTCTCATTATCTTGTTAACTTTCTAGGTTTCTGTAGCCTATACTACTGAATTATTTAAGAAGCTTTATTTAAGCAGGAAGCAACTTGATGGGGGAGTGTGCCACCTAGGAATTTACAACCCTTCCAAGGGAACTCCTAAGAAACGAGCCAGCTCTGCTCCCTGATTTTCTAATTCCGAAAGGGAGATGGGTTGACCGACACGAGTCAGAGGAACTTCCCGACGATCCTTAGTGCGCACGTAGAGGACTCGGCGTGGATTTAGACCCTCTTTGATGTCTACTCGAATCGACTGGACATCTTCTGTACGGCAACTGAATTCGACTTCACGGTTTTTACCGGGAAAGCCAGACCGCACTACTCTGACCATACCTGTTTCTTGGTTAAATTCATTGTAGCCTCCGCCGATATCCCAATAAATGGTTAGCCATAGGTAGAGAGATAGCAACAGCGCAGCAACGCCATAGAAACCCATTGCTACTCCCTGAGGGATAAAAATTAGGTTGGTTGCATCTCCAATCGGGAGTAGATCCATGTTGAGATAACTCGAAAGCCCTGCCAGGAAAAAGCCTATACCTCCTATAGATACAGCTCCTGCCACTAAATAGTTGCTCAAACGGCGAGAGCCAAGAACCGATTGTCGAAGTACCAGGTTTTCCAGTTGGTTGGTGGATGCTGCCATGAGAAGATGTGGTTGCCTCTATGAAATCTGACTTGACAATAGTGCTGAGGACCGAGAGTAAATCAGTAAGTTATGGATACTCCAGCGAGCTCATCTAGAACTTGTATCACATTTTTGACCAAGACAGGGAAATTATGTAACTTTTGACACCAAATCTCAAAAAAATCTGAGGAGTATGTGTAATTTTGTAAAATTTTTGGTATTTATTATTATTGTATGTAACGTTTGTAACCCAACTCTCCTTATGGGAGAATCAAGTCAAGGGTTTAACTGCGTGATAGTTTAAGAAACATTAAGTGACCACAGCCTAACCTGATAGCCTGTGGGATCCCGTTAAAAGACCATCCTGTAAGAGGAAAGTGACTCTTGCCTCACTGAAATCTAAGGGAAATCCACCTCTAAAAGGGTGGAAGTGTCGCTAAAAAGACGTAAAAGCGTCCCAATTTTGAATCCTTGCAAATCGTTATATGTATGAGGATTTGAATCTATGACAGTAGCAGTAGGACGCGCCCCCAGCACCAGAGGATGGTTTGACATCCTCGATGACTGGCTCAAGCGCGATCGCTTTGTATTCGTCGGCTGGTCCGGCATTCTGTTGTTCCCCTGTGCCTACATGGCGTTAGGGGGCTGGCTAACTGGTACCACCTTTGTAACCTCTTGGTACACCCACGGCTTAGCATCTTCTTACCTAGAAGGTTGTAACTTCCTGACCGTAGCAGTGTCCTCTCCTCCCAACAGTCTGGGACATTCCCTACTGCTGTTGTGGGGACCAGAAGCCCAAGGAGACTTGACTCGCTGGTTCCAACTAGGAGGGTTGTGGAGCTTCGTAGCATTCCACGGAGCATTTGGTCTGATTGGGTTCATGCTGCGGCAATTTGAAATTGCTCGTCTAGTAGGCATTAGACCCTACAACGCGATCGCATTCAGTGCGCCGATTGCAGTATTTGTCAGCGTGTTCCTGATGTACCCGTTGGGACAGTCCAGCTGGTTCTTTGCTCCTAGCTTCGGAGTAGCGGGTATCTTCCGTTTCATCCTGTTCCTGCAAGGCTTCCACAACTGGACACTGAATCCCTTCCACATGATGGGCGTAGCTGGGGTACTCGGTGGTGCTCTGCTGTGTGCCATTCATGGGGCAACGGTGGAAAATACCCTGTTCCAGGATGGTGACAAAGCCAATACCTTCCGGGCGTTCAACCCGACCCAAGCGGAAGAGACCTACTCAATGGTCACCGCTAACA
>NZ_JAAHGN010000845.1:0-3422 GCF_010672485.1 Moorena sp. SIO2C4
GTTCTGTATTGCCTGAACCACTTTGGGATGAGCATGACCAGTTGCAGTTACCGCAATTCCTGCAGTAAAGTCTAGAAAAACATTGCCGTCCACATCTTCGACCATACAGCCCTCACCTCTGGCAGCTGCTAACGGGTAGCTGCGAGTATAGGAGGGGGAACTCACGACACGATCGCGTTCGATAAGCGCCCGGGCACGGGGGCCAGGCAAGGATGTTCTCAGTTGGGGAACCCGAGGCTGAGTGCGGTTGCTGGTAATGCTAAGCATTTTAGTAATCATTTTAAATTGCTAACAGAGCAATTATATTGGACTTTGGACAAAAAGGGGAGCTAGTTAGCGAGTGTTATTAGCTAACTAGCTCCCAAAAGAACAGGCGACAGAAATGATAAGATTGATAGCAGCTTCTCCAAACCGATTTCAATCCACATCCATTAGCTGATGCCCCAAAACAACCAGCGGTATTCGCATCTTATTTTGAAATACCTGCTGGATATGATAGTCATACGATAACTATTTTTGCTTATTAATAATTTTGAAATATTGGTAGTGATAAATAGGTAGTGATACAACATTAAATTTATCTTAAATAAGGCATTTTTTAATAGGCTAATATAGCAAGCTGTTAGTGGTACACAAGTAGTGATTTTAGCTCCCGTTATCTTGACCAAATCTTAGCCAAATCACTACATCTTTACCACTACCAAATACGTGAGCGGTTACTGGCTAGACGAGATCAACACAGGTAATCCAATATGGCTCGATTCCTCTCTAAAACCAGTTCTGAATAGACCGCAAGCTCCTCAACTTCAATAAAAATTCAAAACTTTAATACCAAGAATCTGACCTATGCAAATCACAATCGACCTACCTCCAGATCTCGAACAAGACCTCATCCGCCAAGCGGTTCAATCAAATGTCGGGATCCAAACCCTTGTTCTGCAAGCGTTACGCCAGCTAATCCAAACAGCACCTAGCTCTATTTCCCAGTGGTCGGATGCCGTATTGTCTTATGAAGGAATTCCTGACTTCCCGGCTTTCGAGTCCTATCGTGATCAACTCCTGCCACCTCGTGAACCGGAATTATTCTGATGCGATACCTTCTCGATACTTGCGTCATGCAGCGACTTTATTAAAGGTGAACCTGGTTTACAGACTGAAAACTGGCGGCAGCTATAAACGTGCTGGAGTGGAAGGGTGGCAGTTTTTGATTGAGTTTCACAAAGATATTCCCCAAGTAGCGGATAGTTTGGCTGCATTGCAAGTCGGTTTACTGGGGCATCATCTTTTTGGTACTAGGATGGCGTGCGATCGCATTCTCCCAAAACTGACCAAGCCCATACTTATAGCATGGTACGTCTCTAACCGCCTGCATTGTAACATTTATTTAATAATAATGATTATTATTAACAATAAAAATAATCATTATCACAATATACTGTTCCCTGGGAGGTTCAGGCAACTAAGTGTGAACCTCTGATAACTATTTTGTTGATTAGGGATATCAAGGAAAAGCCTATGTCACTGAACATTACTCCAGAGCTGTTGAAGCAGGCACAGGAGGGTGAGGTTAATCAAGAAGCTTTTATTGAGAGCATCAGGCAATCGTTACCTTATGCCTTTGGAATTGTCGAAGACCTGGCCAAGCGCTTGGCAGAGGGTGAAGCGGAATGGGTAGAGCATTCGGTACCACCACCAACTGAGCAAGATCGAGCCCAGCTACTGCGGATGATAGGTGGGGATGCGATTCGTGGTGCAGTCGAAGGTTATTTTGGGATCAAGTTAGCATTTCAAAACTGCCACAAAACCGCTATATTTCGTCCAGAAGCTTTAGAATCACCGGCTTATCAGGACTTTATTTCTATTCGCAGTCAAATTCTGAACCAGACACCAGAACTGATCCATTGTTAAAACTTAGCCAGAGGCTCTAGCTACTAGAGCCTAGGCGTCAAAATAGATATCATTAGATAGTAACCTCACATGTGACAGAGCCTTCAGCCAGCTCAAGGGGGGCAGGTTCAAGGTAGAGCTCAATAGCCTCACGCATATTTTCTATTGCTTCTACTTTAGTTTGACCACAGGAAGTACAACCAGGAAGTTCCGGGCACCAAGCTGCCCAGTCTCCGTTATCTAGATCAGGCTCAAGAATCACTCTCCATTTCATCAGACTTATCTCTAAACTCAGTATTAAAATTGGTCAGCATTCAGCCCTCAGCGGTCAGCTGTCAGCTTTTGAATAAAAGAGCTAAGCTTTGGCCACAGGCCAAGGGCTTTTGCCCAGACTTTCAATTCTCATTAATCTCGAACTATTAAAATCTCCCGTTCTCGTAGCGTGGCCATAGGCCTGCATAGGTTTATTTTAAGCATGATAGCTGATAGCTGAACCCTGACCGCTGACCGCTGACCGCACCTCAAGTAGCACCATCTGTAGCGCATATGCTTACAAAGCATCAGCGGTCAGCAAATAAGCTGAATGCTTAATACTGATCGCTGACAGCTAAACTAGAATAGAAGGTTAAATAATCTAATCGGTAATTCAATTAGGTTGAAAATACCGCTAGCAGGTCTGGAAATCCTTTCGACGTTGTCCGCAGTTTTTGCGACACCATCCCGTTTAACAATAATCACATCATTAGGCTGCAAGGTGGGATTAGTTTCCTCGTTAACTGGAGCAGTAAAATCGATTTCAATTTCTCTTTTTTCAACTGTGCCATTGCGATTCAGGCGAACTAATTCGACAGAACCCTTTTCAGCACGAACGTCATCAAATCCCCCAGCGGCAAGCAAGGCTTCATTCAGAGGAGAATTGGGCTTGACTTCCACATTACCAGGTCGTTGAACTTGACCAACCACATTGACCGGGATGGCAGCAGCAGAAAGGTTGGAATCTGCTAATGCCAATGCTACCTCTGGAGCAATTTCGTCAGCTTTGGTGACAAGAATTGTATCTCCCTCCTTTAAGAGGATATCCTGAGAGAGGTCACCCTGTCGCAACAATTGCCAAAAATCCAAGGCAATTTCTTGTTGTGTACCCCCTTGGGTCAAACGTCGCACTTTAACTTGGCGAACGTTAGCGTCTTGGGTAATGCCTCCAGCGATCGCGATCGCTTGGGTTACAGTTGGTGGTGCATTGGTGCTACGGATATCAGCACTACCGATGTTAATGTTGTTATTACCCAGAGTTTCTCCCTTGACCACATAAGCTCCTGGGTTAATCACTTCCCCGACCACAGCCACTTGAATCGGACGGCTGGCATTAGCTGCAAAACTGGCATTGGACAATAGACGGGTTTCCTCTGGGTTGATAGCAGTAGTAGTTCGGAGCAAGATTTCATCCCCATCCCGCAAGGTAACATCCTGCCTGATATCACTTCTGTTAATCAATTGCTGGAGATTGATATAATAAGTATTGCGCTGCCCAGAGA
>NZ_JAAHGN010000846.1:0-3407 GCF_010672485.1 Moorena sp. SIO2C4
TCATTACGGTCTTGGGGGTTTCCCCCATGAGCGACTGCATCAAGAAGCGCAAGAGTTTGACTTCTGACAAATGACTTCTGACAAATGACTTCTGCTATAACGTGATTTTGTGGAATGTGGATCAAGTCCTGGATCTTGATCAAGTCCTAACCTATAGTTGTGATTGGCTCCAGGATTATTTGAGCACAAATGCTGAGCTAGAAAAACGCGATCGCACTCTTTGTGATCGGATTAAGCACTTGAAAAGGGAGTAGGGAGCGGGGAGTAGTCGTCAAGAGATCCAAAGAGTGTTTGATATTATGATAAATCAGCAAAATTGTTCATGATATAATTATCAATTATATAGATAATTAAAATTAGATAATTTCAGGATAATTACCCTTAATAAAAATCTCCCCATCTCCCTATATCCCTATCTTACCATCCCCCCACACTCCCGACTCCCTATCTTAATAATGAACAAAATTCCCATCCTCCAACCTGGTAAATCTTATACCTTTAGAAGTTATTTTGATATGGTCGTTGAGCCAGAAGACATTTTGGCGGAATTTGGCTATACCTTGAAGCGAAGCTCTTTGACTTTAGAAAAGTCTACGACAAAACTAGACCGACTTTCTGGTCTTCAATCCAGAATTGAAGAAAGCTTACCCTATGTTAGTTTAACCAGTGAAGCAGCTCGACGGGAATTACTAATCGCTCCGATCTTGCTTGATTTAGTCCACTATACTCAAGCACAGCTAAGAATCGAATATCCCCTAACTGTTACAGAATACTTGAAAGGTTATCTAGACTATTATCTTTATACAGATAGTAAACTGCTGGTAATAGAAGCCAAAAATGCTAATATCCAAAGAGGCTTTACCCAACTTGCTGTAGAACTGATTGCTCTCGATCTATGGAGTGACGCTGACCAATTGATTTTACAGGGTGCTGTTTCTACAGGGGATATCTGGCAATTTGGGCTTTTGCACCGAGAGCATAAACAAGTTACTCAAGACCTGAATCTTTACCGTGTTCCAGCTGATTTAGAAGAATTGTTCCGAATTTTGGTAGCTGTTCTTGGTGATAGCGGTGCGGGCAGGGAGTAGGGAAGAGGGAGTAGGGAGCGGTGCGACCCGTGGCGAATTTAATTCGCCTACGGAAAGCGCACCGAGGGAGTAGGGAGTAGGGGGAGAAAGATTTTTTATGGATATTGTAAGTATGGAAAATTATCCAGATTTGATATAAATTAAGAGATTTTTAAATATCAACAATAAATGATTTTAAATACTTACTTTTTTTGAAAAAATATTTACTATATACAAGTTATATGGTATGGTTACTCAAATAATAATATTTGAGGGATATATAGCCTTGATTAATATATCATAAATCCAATGCTTATTTAGCATTAAATCAAAAAAAACCGGCATAGTTTGACTCCTGTTATCTGTTCCCTGTTTACTTGTTATATTAATCCTAGGTTTACATCTCAAATAAAAATGCTATACAATATTGATTGTCTGCAATTTTAATGATTATAAACGTGGCTATTTTAACAGAATCTGAACCATTTACCCTAATACAGCACCCAATAAAAAAAGAAAGAGAATTAGCATCTCCTGTGCTAAAATGGGCAGGTGGCAAAACGCAGCTTCTGCCACAACTTCGAGAGAGATACTCACCAAAGCTACGCAAGGGAAGTCTGACGACTTATATCGAGCCCTTCGTGGGAGGAGGTGCAGTTTTTTTCGATATTGTCAACAGTTTCGATATCCAGAAAGCTTATCTATTCGATACCAATCCTGAGCTGATTATCCTTTATAAGGTTATCCAACAGGATGTTGAATCACTGATCAAAGAACTGTTAAAGCTTAGTAATACATACCTACCCCAAGATGATCAACGTCGGAAAGAATTATACTACGAATATCGTAACAAATATAACAGGTTTGATAAACATATAGATGCTAACGGTTACGATTCCGATTGGAGCAAGCGAGCTGCCATAACGGTTTTTCTGAATAAAACCTGCTTTAACGGTCTGTATCGGGTCAATAGCAAAGGAGAATTTAATGTGCCAGTAGGACGATACAAAAATCCTAAAATTATGAATGACAATAATCTGCGAGCTGTCTCCAAGCTATTCGAAATTGCTCAAATAGAACAAAGGGACTTTAGTCAAGTTCTGAAATATGCTGATCATAGCACCTTTATTTACTATGATCCTCCCTATCGTCCCATCAGCAAAACTTCAAATTTTAATTCCTATCATTCCCTGGAATTTGATGATAATGAGCAGCGTCGTTTACGGGATGTGTTTGTGAAAGCTGATCAGGCAGGAGCCCATCAAATGCTCAGCAATTCTGATCCAACTAACTATGTTAATGATTTGTTTTTCGATGAGTTATATCAAGGGTTTACTATTGAGCGAATATTGGCATCCCGTAGAATAAACTCAAAAGGAAATAGCAGAGGATACATTAGAGAAATTCTGGTTAATAACTATTAAAGTGACATTTAAACTAATCTGAAAAGGGAGCATTTCAATCATGTAACTATAGGAGTAATTATAAGAAGGTAGAGGGGGGATACGGGGAATGATTTTACCATTGGTTCTTTTTATTTAAAAAGGACAAAGGATATAGTACACAGGACAAATCCGATGAAATTTAATTCTGTATTTAGGGAAAATCTTGGCTGTAATGACTCTGATAGCGTATTCGAGTATGTGATGGCAACCCTGAAACCCTCTATTTTGAAATGGGATTATTTCGTAAATTGGAATAAGGTTGGGAAAAATGTTAGAGATATTGAGATTAGTCTCAATCTTTTGAACTATCTTGTGGGCAAGGATAATGTTGAAGAAGAAGCAAGAGTGTTATTCAGAGAACATCCAAAGCTAATCTCTATCATTCCAGCCTTGCTAGCTTGTCGTGAGCATAAGTTTCAGATTTTAACCGACTATCAATCAGGAAAATTTAACTATGATAATTTCAGTTTTAAAAAGAAAGAAAATTTAACAGAAGAAGATATTGATCAAGCTATTGTTTTTCTAAAGGAGTTAGGTTTCCTAGAGCAAATCACCTCAAGACGTATCAAGTCCCTAACAGATTACTTTATCGGTGTCGAGGTCGGTCTAGATACAAATGCTCGCAAAAACCGGGGCGGTAAAGCTATGGAAGACATCGTCGAGTACTTTGTCAATTCTATCTGTACTCGTCATGGCTTTAAGTACATCCCGCAGGCTAAGTCAGATGGCATCAGATCAGAATTTGGTAAACACCTTACCATCAAAAAAGCGTCTAAAACGATTGATTTTGCAATTAATACTCCTAAGAAACTGGTTGTCTTGATGCAGTCGCTCATGGGGGAAACCCCCAAGACCGCGCTGCATCACTTTAATCGAAACAAACTTTTATAGAGGA
>NZ_JAAHGN010000847.1:0-3406 GCF_010672485.1 Moorena sp. SIO2C4
AGATTGGTTAGCACCAGCACATCTTTTTTGACCACCGATCCACATAGACGCCAGCCAAGGAACCAAATAGAACTGCTGGGATGGTAAAGGCAATCATGATAGCTGATACCCAGCCACTGATAGTTTGATCAGCGTCTTGAAAGCGACTGGTTATCAAGGCAATCATTAACACCAGATAAACTTTGTCTGCTAGCTGAGAGAAGACTTGACCACTCCATAGGGCTAAGAAGTTGGAATTTTTTAGAACTGGTAGAAATCCTTTATCCGGTGATGAATCCAGTTCCTGATCCCTTAGCTCATCACTTCTCGATGAGGGTTTTGCCACCAAATCAGACTTGGTGAAATCAGACGTGGGGTCTGGGGAGTGTTTTTGTTTTTTTCCAGGCTCCGATGATCGCATTCTGGCTTTTATGGGTTAGGCTTTTTTATTACCAGTAACAACTTTTTTAGATAGTCATACTGTTACTATGAATGGATGATTTACTCGGCAATTGGTAATTAGTAAATGGTAATTATTAATTGATAATTTAATACCTTAATCTTGCTGCTTTTAAACACCAAAATTATATTGTCATTACCCATTAACTATTATTTATTACCCATTATTTATTACCTATTAACAGACCCGGATTATGAGTATTAGTTAACAGACGACAACGCATCCACTAAAGCCGCTGAGCGAATTGAGCGACCAAAGTGATACTGAGCGTAGTCTCGTAAAATTCGCTCCAGCTTCACCCAGAGTGAATCTATAGACTCAGCCGCCTTCCACCCTCCCAATTGCTCTTTTAATAGTGTAGTCAGCTGAGGTAATTCAGCAGCTGCCAGTTGTTGAAGCAGGGTTAACTCCAGAGCATTCAGCTTATGATTTACTCGTGGAGGAGGGGGTAGGATGACATCAGTATCAGTGTTGCCAGTGGTTTGAGTCAACCTCTCTACTTTATTCGGAATAGTTCGATTCGGAATAGTTCGATTCGGAATAGTTCGATTGGGTAAATCCTTCATATTGGACTCATGACTGACTAAACTAATAGTGCCACCTGCTTCTACACTAAAACCAACCCGCCAATTCGGGTCAGTCAAATCTGGACTTAAAGTGTGTTGTGTGATACAACAAAGTTGCACTTGAGGTGCTATTCCGGCCAGGGCAAGCAGGTGAAAGACACCATGGGACAAATGGGCTAACACTAAGGACAACCCTGAGGGATTAGCTGTAATTTTAGGTAACTGCTCCAGACGCCGTAGATGTTCATTAAGTAGTTCGTAGAGTTCTTCCTGAGGCTGCTCACTCAAAGCATGACAGAGAACTAATTCTGCCAGATACTGGCTAGCTGCCAGTTTACTGAGCTCCTGACTCAATCCTGGGTAGGATTCTGTAGTTTCTGCTTGGATAATTTTATCTAGCGATCGCCCTTTTGCCAGCAGTAGTTGATTGACCACAAACAAGCCACTCCTACCACCTAATTTCGATTTCTGCTTCCTTGCCCCTGGTGCCACTACCCGAATCAGACCCAACTCCCTAGTTAAAATTGTCACCAACCTGTCCGCTTCCCCCAGCGGTATACTTTTCAGATTAATTCCAGTGGCTTTGTAGGTTTGACTCATTCGTCATTATTACTTGCTAATTTTTAATTTTTAATTTTTAATTTTTAATTTTTAATTTTTAATTTTTAATTTTTAATTTTTAATTTTTAATTTTTAATTTTTAATTTTTAATTTTTAATTTTTAATTTTTAATTTTTAATTTTTAATTTCCAAGTTATCCCGTTGTCGCAGCAAGTCAGGACCACGAGACGTGCCTAGCCTAGTTGCTCCAGCAACGACTAAATCCAAAGCTTGCTCGATGGTTCGGATACCTCCTGATGCCTTGATTCCAACTTGCCCCTTGGTGACTTTTTTCAAAAATCGGACATCATCAATTGTGGCACCACCATTCCAGCCAGTGCTGGTTTTGATAAATTGCGCCCCAGCATCCATACAGATTTCCGCAGCAAGACGTTTTTCCGTATCACTCAGCACAGTAGTTTCCAAGATGACTTTGACGGTTTTACCCGTTTCTTCACAGATTTGGGCAATTTCTTGGTAAAGTTCCTCGGTTTTACCGGCTTTCAAACCACCGAGGTGAATCATTACATCCAGCTCTGTCGCTCCATTTTCCACTGCCTCTTGGGCTTCATAAAGCTTAGCAGTGGGTGTTGTGGCACCAATCGGAAAACCAATCACGGTACAAACCTTTGGTACTCTACTGTGGAGGAGTTCAGCCGCTTGTTTGACGTAAACTGGCGGGACACACACTGTAGCAAACTTATATTGGTCTGCCTCTTGACACCATTTTTCCACCTGCTCTGGTGTAGCCGTGGGAATAAGCAGGGCATGGTCGATTATGGGAGCAATATCAATGTCTGGATAGTCTATATCCATCGCTATATAAGATACTTAAGTAAAAATCAACCAACTTCTCAGTATAACAGTTAACAGTCAACCGTTAACCGTGTCAGGCTAACAAGGCTGCTGTCACCCAGTCAGGTCAAAAACTTATCCGTTGCTTCGATCAAAGCACTGCGAATACCTGGTTCTGCCATGGAATGACCGGCATCAGGTACCACAATCAACTCAGCTTCTGGCCAAGCCTGATGTAATTCCCAAGCTGATACCATCGGACACACCACATCATAGCGTCCCTGGACAATCACCCCAGGGATAGATTTAATCCGGTCTACATTCCTGAGTAACTGGTCTTCTGGTTCAAAAAAGCCTTTATTGACAAAGTAATGACACTCAATTCTGGCAAATGCATCAGCAAATTCACCCTCACCAAACTTTTGGATCAGGCTTGGGTCTTGAAAGAGTTTACTCGTACTTGCTTCCCAAATTGACCAAGCCCGAGCTGCTGAATTGCGGGTTTAAGGATCCGGACTGGTCAACCGTTGATAGTAAGCAGAAATTAGATCATGGCGTTCTGCTTGTGGAATCGGCTTGATATAGTCTTCCCAAGCATCAGGGAAAATATAGCTTGCTCCCTCCTGATAGAACCAAAGAATTTCTTTTTGCCTAAGCATAAAAATTCCCCGCAATATCAGTCCTAGACAGCGTTCAGGATGGGTTTGACTATAGGCTAAAGAAAGAGTGCTACCCCAACTACCGCCAAAAACTACCCACTGGTCAATACCCAGTTTTACTCGCAGTTTTTCGATATCACTAAGTGATGTACCACACACGCTCCGCTACGCTTTCAGTGTGGGCTTCTGATGCTCATAAAGAGCGGTCAGAGCTTCCTTTGAGGTACTATTAGTAGTAGATTCAACAACTACAGGCTTCCCTCTACGGCGTTTTATAGTCGGGAACACATCCAGCCCGACTCGCTTTATGTTGATTGATGCGTTGACATCTCTATCGACAATCAGCT
>NZ_JAAHGN010000848.1:0-3404 GCF_010672485.1 Moorena sp. SIO2C4
TATTAAATTCGCCAAGGTCAAGCGCACCTAAGGATACAAGCGCCTGAATTCATTTATATGGTATTTTTTAATTTTGAATGGTCGCGTTCGCGCAGCGTCGGCGAAAGCCGATAGCGATGTTTCAAGCCCCCGAATTAATTCGTGGGGTATTTTTTAATTTTGAATTGATAATTTTGAATTGGAGCGAAGGGCTTGACTCCTACCCATTTATTGATTTTTGCTGGTTCCGGTTTATTAGCAGGTATTCTTGCCGGATTTCTCGGCATTGGCGGCGGTGTAGTGCTCGTCCCCTTGTTAGTGGCATTAGGATATCAACCAGTTCAAGCGGCGGCTACCAGTAGTCTGTCGATTGTGATTACGGCTAGCTCTGGTACAGTGCAAAACTGGCGGATGGGCTACTTTGATCTAAAAAGTGTAATTGGCATCGGATTTCCGGCTCTAATCACAGCACAAATTGGTGCCTATCTAGCGGACCTGTTCCCTCCTTACTTGTTACTGGTAGCCTTTGGGATACTGCTATTGGTTACGATATATTTGATCCAACTACGCAAACAGCTTAAGTCTAGAGCGCAACAGGAATCTCAAAGAGCACCAAACAACACACCTTCTTCAAACTCTTCCACCAAAGCTACTGTAGCAAGGATAGCGACAGGTGCTTTGGCTGGCTTATTAGCTGGTCTATTTGGTATTGGTGGGGGAACAATTATGGTTCCACTCCAAATGTTGCTCCTAGGAGAACCGATTAAAACTGCGATTCAGACAAGTCTAGGGGTAATCGTGATTACAGCAGTTTCAGCCTCTGTAGGACATGCCTTACAGGGAAATGTCTTATGGATTGAGGGACTGCTGCTGGGCATAGGAGGCTTTTTGGGAGCGCAAATTAGTACTCGCTTTTTGCCAAAGTTACCAGACCAAGTGGTGAGCAATGGATTTCGCACGCTGTTGTTTTCCCTATCAATTTATATTTTTTGGCAGGCATGGCAGAGTTACGGTGCTTGAAAGTCTGTATCTATTTAATTAGACTTCGCCGCAGTGGTGAGCAATAGGGAACTTCGGACAAGGGAATAGAACTATAAATATAGCAGTCGCCAGGGCAGTTAGGACATGACAAAAGTCTCACACCCTTTGTAAGCGATGCAGCGCGGTCTTGGGGGTTTCCCCCATGAGCGACTGCATCAAGAAGCGCAAGAGTTTGACTTCTGACAAATGACTTCTGACAAATGACTTCTGCTATACATATCAGAATCAGACATCACTTTAGCAAGAGCAGGACTTACGCAAAACTGGGCATTAAATGCGCTTATGTAGTAGGGTGCTTTATTAACGCACCCTACAGATAAAGTCACTGCCTAAGTCCTGTTATAGTTTGTCAATAACCAACAACGTTTGTGTCGGAACTCAGCTTTAGGTGAAACCGCCAGCCCAGATATATCGCCCCGGCTGGACTCGTTTCCAGCCTTTAGATTCACATCCTTTAGTTAAGGTGTTACTAATGGATTTACGGGCTACATTTTTCTTCTTAGGATCCAAACCATTAGGATAAAGCACGTCCAAAACATCTGCGGCACTCATGATCTGTGGATAGTGTTCTCTTAACACAGAAGCCACGAGCTCATATAAGGTCATATACTTTAATTGCTCTAACTTAGGTAGCGGAGAAGGCCGACGAACTTTGCTCTTGGCAGGCTTTCTCTGAGGTTTATTGGTAGCAACTAAATCGGGAAAATCTTCAAGAGAAAAGGTGTAGCAACCTGGAGAGTCAGGGATAGAGTCCCATAACCCCTGGCTCTCTCCTTTCAACAAAATGGATTTGACCAGAGAAGTTTTCGAGGCAATATCGTCTTTATCCAACTCTCCAAACAGCTCCCTGATCAGGTAATCAACTCGGAAGATCGTACCCCTGTGGGTTTCCAGGAGTCGGTCAATGGCTTCTGTAATCCTCTGCTCCTGGTAATCGAGTTGTTGTTTGAGTGCTAATGCTGACTCCTCTAATTCAGTTTCAGTGGAGAAGTCTGCGGGCAATTCAGCTACTGGCGTGGTGAGGTAGTATTTTTCCTGCTGGTTGTGGTTGCTATTTCCAGGAGGCAGGAACTTGTTGGAGTTGTTTTCTGGTAGAGCTAATGCATTTGTATTTAGCAAAGCTTTAGCATGGTTAAGCTGTTCTCTTGCAACTGTGGCAGCTTGTTCATGATACTCCACCATTTGTCGGTAGTAATCAACCAAATCTGCTAACATGTTTTGACTTTGCGATGGTAGCGATGGCTGTGATGGAACATAAGACATCTACTTTTTTCCCCCAGATTCGTTAGCGTGTTGATAGCGAAGACACTTTCTGGCTACTCCTTTGCAGCGATTTCCATACTTGGGACAACAGGTAGCATAAGTCTCCCTCTCTGCAGGGGTATTGCAGTAGTGGCAAATGAACTTGTAAACCCGTGTATGGATAGTACGCCTGTGGGCTCTTACTTTGTATTCTCGAACAAAAACTTGTTTACTGGGCATAATTGTTTATATACTTTACTCCTTAAACATTAACAATGGGTTCCTGATAAGTGAAAGGAAGCGAATTAACACTGCTTGTGTGTTCTTTTTTGAACTCTCCCTGGTGTCAAGGACGGGGGATTCTACGCAGAAGGGGATAGCGGATGAAACTAGAAGCCTCAACCATAATCTTCGATTTAGTTGTCGGTACTTCACATAACTCCCATAGCAACGGGAGTAGGAGTAGTACCTTTGACTCCAATTTGATCTAACATCCTCACACAATAACTGCAAGCTGTAAAATAGGGAACTCCCGCCAGATTCCTCTGGAAAAACGGCAGCTGATGGCATCGATTCTGATTGCCTCTGTAACCCAATGCTCACAACACTCCGCTCACAACACTCCATCGGGGCTACTCACATCTGTCCATACCAAGTCATTTCCCCTAAGTAGAAGGTCATGGTCGATAAGCTAAATGCTCATCGGTGTCTAGTTTTTGACTATTCCATATCTAATCTAGGTTTGACCTTAAGCCGTGTGCCATTCTCCCGCGTGTTAATTGAATTGTGTGATCAACAATTGCCTGTTTCGTCTCCATCGCCTTTTGTTTCACTTCCTCTGGCAGCTTCTCGCCAAATTTCCCTAAATATAGAATGTCTGGTTGCTCAAATCCCAGAGTATAGACTTTTTTTTCCTCCCTTTTGGTAATGGGTAATGAGTAATGGTCGTAGGATTACCGATTACCCCGAGCCAATCATCGGACAATCTGATGTGGCATCCCTTTTCAAGAAAGGGTATAGCGCTACGCGCAAGTCAGCAAGGTTCTTGGGTCAGAAGTCAAAGGTGCGCTTTCCGTTCTCCGTAGGAGACGCGGGGCGCGTTCGGCGAATTAAATTCGCCACGGGTCGCACCTAAAAGTAAG
>NZ_JAAHGN010000849.1:0-3403 GCF_010672485.1 Moorena sp. SIO2C4
TTATTTTGGCGATAAAATCCCAAATTTCCGGACTGATCTGAGATTGATGGGAGTTTGTCTTAGGTAATGGTCTATTACCTGGAATTTTTGTAGCGAATCTTAGGGGGACAAATACCTGCTCGAAATCCAACCTTGATAGCCTTGTGTTCAACACTACTGTCTTCAAGTCACGAAAACCGTAGACTAAGCTTTGGTAATACTTGTCTTGAAACTGTGAGGTTGATTTTCCGTCGTTAAACTGTGAGGTGAATTTTCCCCACAACCCCATGACCAAGTTTTCTTCCGGTTCCAAAGCTTTTGACTTGTTTTGGAACGATGGCTTGTCCGACATGTTTTCTGGCATAGTGATGCTACTGCTACAAAGCCCCTTGCTTTCGAGTGTAAGCGAGTCTAATACTAAGTTGCCGCTTAAAGATGTAATTTACTGGTAAGACTATCCTTGAATTTGACTGTTAACCGTCAACGGTAAACGCTCAATCCTCTTGGGCAAAAAACTGTTGCAATAGTGACCTCGTCATAACCCAATTTGCTGTAAACAGGCTGACTCGATCACAGTCGAGGAACACTTATAAATTTTACTAAAAAATGCTATACTTCAGATATATATTTACAACTATTAGTAATCTAATTGAGTCTTTAGCATTTTATCACTGTCATTCTTTGTCTGTCATTTGTGATATCTTCGTTCGTGTCGTATTACTTTGTAAAAATGGTAGAATAGATAGTCAATGAATGTAGCGATTAAGCGAGTCCTATCACCCCTAAAACCTTACCTACGCTGGGTAATCTTAGGTGGGACATTATTCTTTTTAGCAAAAGCCTTGAAAGACAACTGGCAAGAAGTGCTAGCGATTCGGATCAGCACTTCTGGATGGACTTGTTTAGCGATCGCTGTTGGCGTGACATTACTAGCCCACACCTGGACTGGCTGGGTTTGGCATTGGATGCTGCGGGAATTCGACCAAGAACCAGGGGTTGGGTGGTGTATCCGGATCTATCTCAAAGTTAACATTGCCAAATACTTACCAGGTAACGTTTGGCACTTCTATGGTCGGATCTGGGCAGCGAAAACAGCAGGAGTTCCATTGGGAGTAGCTACTCTGAGCGTGTTAATGGAACCTCCCATGATGGCAGTAGGTGCTTTATTGCTGGCTTTGATCAGCTCTCCTTTGGCCAGCCGGATCATTCAACTCCCAATTCTGTTTGCTGTACTGATACTGATTCATCCTTGGTGTTTAAACCCATGCCTACAGTATTTAGCTAAATTAACAGGTAAGAAGAAAAGCATTGAATCGGGTGTTGATCAGATTATCCGGGTCAAGCGCTACCCAATCCTACCATTGTTGGGGGAATTGGGCTTTTTGGGATTGCGAGGTTCAGGCTTTTTGCTTACCCTGTTAGCCTTAAGTCCAATCAGCCCCAGCCAACTCCCCCTGTTGCTTAGTGGGTTTAGTGTAGCTTGGCTGTTGGGCTTAATTGTCCCAGGGGCACCAGGGGGAGTTGGGGTATTTGAAGCCACTGCAGTGGGTTTACTAGAGCATGACTTTGCTCCGGCAGTGGTGCTGAGTTCGGTTGCCTTGTATCGTTTGATCAGTATTCTATCAGAAGTTGGCGGTGCGGCACTGGCATGGTTAAATGAACCTCCAAGCGATCGCTCTTCTAATCAAGATGAAGAATGAAGTCTTGATACTTCATACTTGATACTTCATAATATTTCATACTTCATATTTCATGCTTCATCGTGATAGGTAGAAGCTACGTACAACTCCTTTAACTGTTTATCATCCACACCACCTGGAGCATCGGTTAGCAAAGAACGTGCTTGTTGGGTTTTCGGGAAAGCAATCACATCCCGAATCGATTCTTCCCCAGCCAATAGCATCACTAGCCGATCCAAACCATAAGCAATCCCACCGTGAGGAGGGGCACCATAGTCAAAGGCTTCCAGCAGAAACCCAAACTTACTGTGAGCTTCTTCTTCAGACAAGCCAATAGCTTCAAAAACCTGTTGCTGAATCTCTGGCTGGTATATCCGGAGACTACCACCACCGATTTCTACCCCGTTCCATACTAAGTCATAGGCTTGAGCTCGAGCCGTTTTCAGATCATCTAAGTCATCAGGATGGGGAGCTGTAAATGGGTGGTGCAGTGCTTCTAAACGCTTTTCATCGGCATTCCACTCAAACATGGGGAAGTCTGTTACCCAGAGTAAGTTAATCTTTGTTGAATCAATTAATCCTAACTCTTGACCAATCACAAGTCGTAAGCGGTCGAGGGTTTTATTGACGATGTCAGCTGAACCAGCACCAAAAAGCAGCAAATGACCAGCAGTAGCACCAGTTGCCTCTAATAACTGCTGTTTTTGGCTATGACTTAGGTTATCCTTAATCGCCCCGATGGTATCAATTTCACCTCCTTCCCTCACCCGGATGTAAGCTATCCCCTTAGCACCAGCTTCGCTTGCTTCTTTGAATAAGTCACCCCCTGGTTTAATCCGGACATTCGATATAGCTTCATTACCACCAGGAATAGGTAGAACTTTGACTACACCCCCAGTCTTTACTGCACCGGAAAAGACTTTGAAGCCAGAATCTTTCATCAAATCAGAGACATTGACTAGTTCTAAGCCAAAGCGAGTATCGGGTTTATCACTTCCGTAGCGTTCCATGGCTTCAGCGTAAGTGAGGCGGGGGAATGGTCTGGGGATATCAATACCTTTGACTGTCTTAAAAATGTGACATACTAATGTCTCATTAAGCTGGAGAATTTCCTCTTGGGACATAAACGACATTTCCATGTCCAACTGGGTAAACTCCGGCTGTCGGTCAGCTCTGAGGTCTTCATCTCGGAAACACCGGGCAATCTGGTAGTATCGATCCATACCCGATACCATCAACAGCTGCTTAAACAATTGGGGGGATTGGGGCAGAGCGTACCACTGACCCGGATTCACACGGGAGGGGACAAGATAGTCTCTAGCACCTTCGGGAGTGGAACGAGTTAGCACTGGGGTTTCCACTTCGATGAAGCCTTGTTCATCTTCCAGGTAACGGCGAATTCCTCTAATCACTTGATGGCGCAGTTGCACGTTTTTGCTCATGCGATCGCGTCTTAAGTCCAAATAGCGATACTTCAGCCGTAAGTCTTCTCGCACTGACTCAGTATCAGCACTGGACACCTGAAATGGCAACTGCTTACGCACTTTATTGAGCAGTTCAATGTAAAGAGCGTAAATTTCTACCTCGCCAGTAGGCAATTTGGGATTAAGGGACTCGCACAACCAACTGGCAAGGGATGAGTTACGATAGAGCCTTTCCTAGAAACGTTCCCATCCGCTACTGTAACCCACCACAGCGGGGTTTCTCTGGAAAAGTACTGTTTAACAGTCCTCGCCAGGTGAGAA
>NZ_JAAHGN010000085.1:0-12547 GCF_010672485.1 Moorena sp. SIO2C4
TCCTGAAGGGCGGGGTTTTCACCCGCATCCGTTAGACAGTTAGACTTTTGAGGTTTTTATTCCTCGCGAAGTCCCCTACTCATACCCCTCTATTTTCTAGAGGCTCCTAGTAGGAACAAGCCGCACTAACTTCTGACTTGCGCGTAGTGCTATAACACAGGTCCTGGTCGTTGACTAGTAATTAGAGCGGCTTAGCCTAGAGCCATTCAACGTACAGCCGTTATGCCTAAAGCCATTCAACCTACAGCCAACGAACCTAACCAAATTCATAAATAAAAACAGTCTCTTGACCTATAGTCAACCTATTACTTGAATTGGACCGGTGGTACTGGCACTAAAGAATTGCTGCACTAGAGGATTATCTGTGGTATCTATCTCCCCAACGCTGCCAGACCACTGTACTTTGCCTTTGTAGAGGAAAACAACCCGGTCAGCGGTGCGGCGAATTGTACTCTCCTGATGGGTAACCATTAGGTAAGTACTACAAGCGTTTTCTTCCCGTTGTATCTGGCGCACTAAATCTTCAATCACTGTTGAGGCGATCGGGTCAAGTCCAGCGGTTGGTTCGTCGTAGAGTAACACCTCTGGGTTGTCCCTGGGATGATCAGGATTAGAAATGATAGCACGGGCAAAACTGACTCGTTTGCGCATACCTCCTGATAACTCAGCTGGGTAGCGGTCTCCAACACCAGATAACCCTACCATCTCCAGGCTTTGATTGACCAATTTCCTAATTCGATGATGTGGTAGTTTAGAATGCTGGTAAAGCAAGAAACCCACATTCTCTTCCACCGTCAGCGAGTCAAACAAAGCTGCCTGCTGAAATACCATACCAATGCCAATGGGGTCTTGAGCATCTTCTATTAAACCGGAGCGCCGTTGCCCTTTAACATAAACTTCACCAACATCAGCAGGTAGTAAGCCAGCAATAATCCGAAGAATTGTTGATTTGCCAGTTCCAGAAGGACCAATAATAACTAGGGCATCACCCTGATAAATTTTCAGATCCAACTGATTCAAAATGACATTGCTTCCAAAGGATTTGCTCACTCCCTTCAGTTCGATCAATGGTTCTGGCATCGGATATTTCTGACATTTTTCATTGTCTTCTCCATACAATGTATAACCTCTTCATCAAAAAGCACTACTTTTTGATAATCAGGAAATTCTCCTGTATGCAGGCGCACAGCCACTTGCCCTAACCCTTCACTAAAGAGAAGTTGCTTAAACAACAGGTTGTCTGTAAAGGACATAATGTGAGCAGCAATCGCGCACTCGCCTTCCCAGCCAAAGTCCACATCTAGTTTAACGTGATGCCTTTCATGAATACATCGGTAAATTAAGTTGACGTCCTTACCTAGTAGATCTGATTCATTATATTGGGCGCTGATTTTAACATTTCCTTGTTCAAAGTCAGCTTTGATGTCATTCAGACATAGATCTGGTCCTCTAAAGTAGGGTTGGTAGTCAACGTACTCAAAATTGACCCCTTGCAGTTCTACCTTTGCTAAGTCAATCACAAATTGACGAAACTCTCTAATTAAGGATAGAGGAGCTTCATAGGCTGGAGCTGTCATATAGCCCTTGGCTAATTCTTCAATTGTCATTATTATGATCTCCTCCTGTGCATAAATTACCTGCTAGGAATTTTTGTAGAACTTCTGCATTTACACTCTTATTAGAGGATAAGTGATATAGTCAACTTATTAATGGGGGGTGAACCCCCTGATAGGGTAAGTCCTATCTTGGCAACAAAGAGTTAAAGCTTCCGTGTTAAACTCGTAACACTTGGAAGCCAATTTTGGTTTCTTCTAAATTGTGATATTTCTTGACAATAAAGACGTCGCGACAACCACTTAAACAATCTTGAAGAATCAGCAAGATTTCAAAAAGCTTCCCGTGAATTTACTTAAAAGTTCTCTGGAATACTGCGGGAGCTTTACCTGATTTTTATTTCAGAGCCACCCTAGCTGGTTCTTTAAGCAATCTGACCCTGACAAGCGCTTTATTAATAATATCTGAATCATTCAAACCTCTTGAAGAAGCAGTTAAATTAACTCTTCCCGCTCCGGTCATCAGTAATAACACGTACATAGCTCATACTCACTCAATTTCGGTTACTTCACATTAATTCGTCCTAACAATCTATGCACCGAAAATCTAGCTGTTGATGCCATAATAACTATGTGCTTACGGCTAATCAACGATAGGATTGTCTATGGCTTGATAAATATCGCTTATTATTATTTATATCCAGAGAAAAGCCAATCTATAATCAGTGAATTTACGGAATATTATCTTGGTTTACAGGGAAAATGCCTAGTATTATCAATAGCTGTAAATGTTAAAGTTTACCCTTCTTACTTACGTGCTTGACCCTGATTAATTCCTTTTCTATTTCACCAGCTAGATGACAACCAATCGAGAATCAGTGAATTTACGGACTCTGGGTTTTCGTCATGAGGGCAGTGACCAGCGTTAGGAATTCCTACAAATTTTACGTCTTTACCCTGATCACTCTGCTTTTGGAAGATGGTAGCACCAGAAATCGGTGTCCAAGGGTCTTCCTCTCCCCAAAGAATGAGTAGAGGACTTTGTAACTTAGGTAAAAGTTCACTAGGTCCAGGACCAGGAGGAGCAGTAAGAACTGATGCAAATACCTTTTGAGCCCCGGGATCACAAGCAGGCTGGTAGATTAAGTCTACAAGTTCATCTGTAATGGCATCTGAATCACAGTAGACTTGACGAAGGGTGCTGCGGATGCGATTTTTCTGGCGGATACGGTTAAACAGGAACGGTC
The DNA here is from genome assembly GCF_010672485.1 of Moorena sp. SIO2C4. Lineage (NCBI taxonomy): Bacteria > Bacillati > Cyanobacteriota > Cyanophyceae > Coleofasciculales > Coleofasciculaceae > Moorena > Moorena sp. SIO2C4. Next base: position 2,801 of record NZ_JAAHGN010000085.1, read on the forward strand.
CAAAGGTTGCAGAGTTCACTAATCTGGTGAAAGCTCCCATCACCAACCGCAAAGGTAGATTTAGCTCTTCAGGGCGGTGATTGAGTCCACCAGCACAGTTAATTAAGACACCACCAGCAGCAATCTCAGGATAGTTTGTTACCACCATCAGACTTAACAGAGCACCAATGGAGTTACCGATAAATACGGTAGGTTCGTTGATGTAGGTATCCCAAAAGTCCTTTATTTGTTGTTGCCACAACTCTACGGTGTAGGACAAGGCAGGTTTATCAGAACCTCCAAATCCCAGCAGATCGATGGCAAACACTCGATAACCCCCTGCGGCTAGGACAGGAATATTCTTGCGCCAATGTCCAATGGATGCCCCAAAACCATGAACCAACAGTAGAGGCTTACCAGTCCCCATTACGGTGTATTCAATTTGGTGACCTTGCCAGTTCCAAACATGGTTTTCCGTCCTGTGGTAGGGTATTAGTTTTTGTGTAGACACAGCTTTTTGTTAACTTTAATTAACTTACTCATTTTAATATTACTAAACATTTAGGTACTAAGTTGATTATGGATGATAAATTAGTTATAATTAATCGTTATCTTTTAATACGATTAAACATGACCTAGCAATGATTGATCAGGTCAAGGCTTCAATTCTAGTAAACCCGGAGGAGGCGTAATCTCAATCCGACCATTTTCGAGATCGACCACTGGTGCGATCGCTTTTACAAAGGGAATCAGTACCGTTGCTGGCTGTGGTTCCTTCTTACCTTTGGCTTGGCGTTTCTTGCTAGTTCGAGTGGGTGGTGGAGTTTCCGGCTGGGTTGGGGGCGGTTGCACTGAAGATAGCAATTTGACTTTCAAAAGGTCATTACCCGCTGGGATCACATCTACGACTACCCCCACAGCTTCACCGGTGAGTTGATTAAAGACTTCAAGGTCAATCAAGTCTAAGATGTGATACTCATCTTCCTCTAACTCTGGGCGATCGCTGGTTGGTACCAACAGTTGATAACCGCGCAACGCCTCTGCCTGATCCCGGTTGTCTACCCCTTTGAGCTGCACAACATATAACGCTTTACCAGGGACAAAACGCCCCCAGAGTAATTCTACAGGTTGGGGTGGATTATCCCCTGGTGGTTTTAACCAGCGCTGTCCTGGCTCCTCAAACCTTTCGGGAAAGTCAGAACTTGGATAGACTCGCAACTCTCCTTTTAACCCATGGGGGGAAACAATTCTACCGATTTCTAGCCAGTCTTCATTGGTCATTTGAGCATTTTTAGGTAAGTGAAGTAAGCACTAAGGGCAAGGTAGTACCATCATCCCTAAAGAGACCCGAGAGCGTGGATAGCGCGGACCTGTCATTTAATTTTATCCTGATTACCGGCATTTTGATCAGAAAAAATACTATAAAACACACCCTAAATGATCAGGATAGTAGTATATAAAAAAAATCCAATTAAATCGTAATTTTAGTCATTTTATATTGAACAAGATCTTGCTTGTTATTTTTAACTATACAATTACTCGTTTTTGGGGTTTTAATAATAACTAACTAATGAAACTAGATAAATTATAAATAGTTTGTGAACTATAACCTATACAGTATGCCGACACTAACAGGGCTTGTGGGCTTCTGGATTTTGAAAACTGGTTTATAGACGTTATAGATACTAACAGTCTAATCAGGGTTACTTCAATCAAGGCAATTGGCCATTAGCTCAGCTTCGAGAGCTTAATGACTTTGTGCAAGTAATTGAGATTGTCCAGCTTCTCCTGATGCTGCTCGGCAATGGCACCGGACTAGGACAATTGTCTAGATTTGACCAAATCTCAATCCTTCCTCTTATCTTTGACGACATCGTAAAGCTGATTTAAACTGAATTATTCATTTATCATCCTAATAATTTCAATACCAAATGGTTAGCTATTTGTCAAATTTTTTATACATTCTCGGAGAAAGAAAACTCAGACTAATCCCTCTTCTGTTATTAATCTTACTAACCTCCCTCCTGGATACTGTAGGTATTGGACTTGTCGGGCCATTTATGGGGTTAGCTACTAACCCAACTTTGATTGAACTAAATTCTCGGCTGCATTGGGTTTATGTCAAGTTAGGTTTAACTTCTGAAGTTCAGTTTATTGCCTTGCTAGGTTTAATTATTATTGTTGCCTTCTGGACTAAATCCTTATTAAGTTTCCAAGCTCAAAAATATATCTTTAAATTTAGCTTTACTCAATACGGTGAACTATCCTCAAATTTGCTCCATGCCTACTTGGTAGCACCTTACACATTTCATATTAGGAAAAATACGGCTTTTTTAATCAACACGGTCTTGGAAGAATCTGGAGTTTTTAGTGTCAAATTCATGATTCCTTTCCTAAAAACCGTAGCCAGTTTTATTATTATATTGTTTTTAGTTATTTTACTAATAATAACCGATCCGATCGCAACAATTACTCTAGCCTTGATTTTACTAATACCCTTGGGTATTATCTACCAATTTAAAGACAAAATTTCCGAATGGGGAAAAAAGGTATCTCAATCTAAGGAGGAAATGATTCGCATCATCAATCATAGCCTTGGAGGATTAAAAGAAACACGCATCATTGGTTGCGAATCTTACTTTGAAAGGCAAATGAGTGATCAAGTCGATCAACTGGTTAATGGCATGACATCATTTCATACTTTCCAAGCTTTGCCTCGCATTATAATTGAAGCAATTTTAGTGACATTTTTAGTAGCTTTTGTATCTATAGTCTTAGTCTTTAACCTTGGGACAGAAAATATTATCGAAGTTTTAGGTATTTTCGCTTTGGCTTCCGTGCGCATGATTCCAGCATTTAGTCATTTAACATCTAATATTGCTTTGATGCGAAACGCCAGCTATTCGATTAATAAAATATACTTGGATTTAAAAGAGTTAGAAGACATTGAAGTAGAGGAAATTTTTGAACCTAAATATTTATCAGATTTATCTCCCCTATCCAAGCCTAATACTCCCTCAGAGCAATTCAGTAATTTTGCAAAGTCTATTGACGTTAATAGAAGTCTATCACACCAGGATAATCAGATCGAAATTGATAGAATTACCTACCGATATCCCAAAGTTTTAGACCCTACTATTATGAACATATCCTTGACTATCAACAAAGGTCAATCTATTGCTTTAGTCGGTAAATCAGGCTCAGGTAAGACAACATTAGTTGATGTAATTTTAGGTCTCTTAGCACCTGAAAGTGGTGAGATTAGGTACAAAGGTAAATCCATATATAAGAATCTGCGTTCCTGGCAAAATTTAATTGGCTACATCCCACAGTCGATTTTTCTCATAGATGACACAATCGAAGGAAATATTGCCTTTGGTGTTCCAAAGCATTTGATTGATCGAGAACGATTAGATCAGGCTATCCAATCTGCTCAACTTGCGGAGTTTGTTGACCAATTACCTGAGGGAGTTAAATCTGTTGTTGGTGAACGGGGAGTGCGTTTATCTGGTGGTCAACGGCAGCGGATAGGAATTGCTCGCGCACTTTACCATCAGAGGGAAATTTTAGTCCTAGATGAGGCGACTTCTGCACTAGATAATGAAACTGAACACTTGGTTAATGAAGCAATTAAATCTTTGAATGGCACTAAAACGATGATTATTATTGCTCACCGTCTCTCTACTATTGAACATTGTGATTGTATCTATTTACTCGATCAAGGTCGTTTAGTGAAGTCAGGTACTTATCAAGACATCATTTTAAATTAACAAAGCCTTAATTTTTGAATTGGAAAAGAGCAGGAGCAGGTTAGTTATAGCAATTCTATCTCCCATGAGGTACAAACAGATCGGGTGCATCTCATATTTGTAAATGTTGCGTAGGGTGCGTTAGGGGGGCTCGCCGTCATTTTCAGCCTCGTAGCCAGCCTTGGGAAAGTCTGCCCCGTAACGCACCACGGGGTCAAACACCAAAAATGAGATGCACCCAACAGATCCCCCTAAATCCCCCTTAAAAAGGGGGACTTCAGCTGCAATATCAAACCTGCTCCTAAATGACTAGCTTACTTTTACCAAAACTAAATTATCTTCTTCCTTTGTTTCATAGCTTTTCAATGGTTTGTCTGCAGGTCCTTTCGTTACTTTGCCATCTAAATCAAATTTAGAACCGTGGCAAGGACAGGCAAATATCTTGTCCTCTTGCTTCCAATCCACGCTACAACCTTGGTGAGTACACCTAGGGTTCACGGCAACAAGACTATTGTTGCTCAGATTACGCACGACTAGAATATCTGCTATCTTGTCGCTAATTTTGCCTTTTTCTTCTAACTCCTGCACTGTGCCAACGGCTTTAAATCCATCCTCTCGCACCGACTTATCAATATTAGCAGTTTTCTTTTCTGTTGCTTTTGGCGGACTTTTATCAGGACTACAGGCGGCTAATGCTACTGGTAGATAAGTAGCCAATGCACCAACACCAAACCAGCCCATAAATTCACGACGATCCATAGTATCCCTCTATGTGGAAAACGATTTATTTTAATAATAAACCATAATCAAAAATTAATTATATTATCTCTCAAACCAATAATTTTTAATCGAAAATATGACCAGCTAACTTAGGTTGATAATCTCTTCCTAATTAGTTGGTATTATGCATTTTTAGTTAGTTTTAATTAATTTTAATTATCTTTAGCCATAACTGGTTGCTTTTTACTCAACTGTTTCACTAGATTTTCACTAGATTTAGAGAGCAACCAACGGTTATGTCTGGTAGCGGCAGCTGCTACAAATAATAAGTCTAAACCAACGAGGGTCCCGACAATTAATTCTGAGCCACCAGTGCTAAATCCATAACTGTGTAAACCAGTCCCGAGAACAAAGTTAACGCCATACCAAGCCATCAACACAGCATTAAAACAAACTACACTAATGACTGCCATCCCAAAGTCTGCTAACCATCCTACCAGACGACCATGTAAGGGGACTATGTAACACATTAGGGCAATCAACGCCCAGGTTTCTTTGGGGTCCCAACCCCAGAAGCGACCCCAGGAGAAGTGAGCCCATATCCCACCGAGAATAATGCCAGTAGTGAGCAGTAAAACACCAATTTGTAGGACTCGATAGTTAAATTTTGATAGGTGGGAAATTCGTTGAAAGGATTGGGGAGCAAGTAGATAATGTCCTAGAATAATATGTCCTAATCCCATCGCTAAGGCAAAACTAGCATAGCTGAGGGTAATGGTGGGAACGTGGATACTGAGCCAGAAGTTGTCCCGTAGTACTGGTACAAGGGGGGCAATACTTGGATCTAGGACGGCTGGAAGACTGTCTGCTAGAAGAAGACAAAGGATTGATAAAGGAGCAGCGGCTAACAGATAGTATTTTGCTCGGTAGATTAGCTCAAATACTAGGGCGATGGCGGCAATCCCAAATCCAACCCACACTACGGATTCATACATATTGGTGACTGGGGGACGTCCGGCAATTTCCATGCGGGTGATAAATCCGTAGCCTTGGATGAAAAGACCTGTCAGGAAAATTCCTACTGCACCTGAGTAGAGGTCGAATTGTTTGAAGGATAATCCTAATAACAGGACTAGTAATGCGATCGCATAAATTTTCCAGGCTTTACTAAAGGGGCGAAAACTAGAGAAGTTAACTTCCCGTTGCAGCACGGAATCCTTGGGGTAAATTTCAGGGCTAAGAGCGGCTAACTCCTGATGTAGTGTTTCCGCAACTTGCCCAACCTCAAGAGTAGTCAGTAGGGGGTCTAAACGATAGGCTTGTTTGAGTGTTTGGTAACTTTGCTGTAGAGGGGTAATTTGTTCATTGGTGTAATACTGTTGCGATTGAAGTATGCTTACCCAAGTGCCTTTACTATCGCTGGGATGGGGAACTAGGGGTAGCGTATCAGTACCTACCGTGCGTAACATTAATGCTAGTCTGTCTTCTATGGTGAGGGCTTCTCGTTCGTCTCTGGTCAGCTCAATGTTGTCGGCTTGTTTTTGATTGGCTTCCAGAACGATGGCACCTAGGTTGGAACTGACTAATTCTCGGAAGGAGAAGTATTTTCGTTCTAGGTCAAGACCAATTTTTTCTTTGAGGGGGCGGTAGGTCAGTAGAATGAAGGGTTCTTGGTTCCAGTCTCGGTTATTAAACCATAGGGATAGGTAGGTTTGGAGATAGTTGAGGGTTTGATTGTTTTCTAGGCGGTAGTTAGTTGAACCGTGGATTTTGGCTACGGTTTCTCGGGCTACGGTGTCTAAGGGTTTTTTGCGCCCATCAAGTTGGACAGCTAGGGTTTGTAAGGGGTCTAGGGGTGATGGTTGGAGTTGGGTTGGAGGTATGATTAGGATTACGATTCCGAGACAGAGTCCGATCAGGAGTTGGAGTGGTTTCATCAGAACACAGAAGTAAAAGCTAATCTGAACTAGAACAAAGTATGTTAGGGGGAATGATAATACAAGGGAACTCCGGACTCCTCTGGCTGGCGGCGCAGTTTTTTAGCTACCCCTCGACCATAGAACATGATGGTGATCCCACTGATTACTAGACCAGAGCCTGTCCAAGTTAAGGCAGTTACCCAGGCTGGTTCTCGCTTGATTTGTAGGGTTGATTGTTTTAAGTCACCGGGATTCCAGGAAGCTTGGGCTATTTTCCAGCCTTGATACCAGGTGGGATGGTTCATCCAAACGTTGCGGTGGGAGATGACATGGTGATCTCGGTCTTCGATCCTGATTTTGCTAGTCCACATGGCAACGGAATCACTGCCTTCATTGCGTTCAACGATGAAGTCTTCTAATGCGATCGCAAACGGCAGTTGCAAGAGTTTGGGACTAAAGGCAGCAAAGATTTCTCCTGTTGGTTCGTTAATCGTAGTCGGTTCGCCCCAGGGTAACCAGGTTTGGGTTCCGGTTTCGGTGCTGACTAATAAGGCTGGTACTCCCTTAGCGCTTGGGTCAAATACAGGTATGACCTCACGATTGATTTTGCCATGGGGAATATACTCGTCTAGGGTAATTTGGAAATCTGCCCAACCGGGACTGACAGCTTTTCCAACCTCTAAAGTCCCAGATTTAAATCCTTTCGAGGAATGGGCAGCGTAGAATAGCTGACCTGATTGAGTGACGATTACCCGGAAATAATCCTCTGATTCCTGGGGTTGAATGTTATAGCTAATCTCAATTCCTTCTAGGGGTTTTCCTGATACAACTGAACGAATTGGCGGAAAGTTTTCCTTTCCAAACACAAACCAGCGTTCAACCCCTTCTGGTGTGGATACCTCCAACTGTACTGCGGGATTTCTCAGTTGTTGGGAGGCCGTGGTCGGTTGGTTGTTGGCGTCTAGTCGGAAATCCGGCCAAAAATCGATTACTTTGACTGAGGAGTCTGGGGCTTGGGATGACAGAGCTTGTTTTATATCGATAATCTCTGTATCTATCTTGTCTGTTTCTTTTGACGTTACCTCGATGCTACCCCAAGGACTCAGGTTTTGTTGTTCAGGAGGGGATAGCAGAGATTTTCCTTTTCCTGTCGCTACCGTTTCGACCTGAATGATTTCTAATTCAGCTGGCCCAATCCCTACTTTGCTATAGGCTACTGGGGCTACAGCTAAATAGCGCTCTAGGGTTTGCCCCATGCGATCGCTTTTCAAGCGTAATCGCACAGCTGGATTATCTACTGCTAGATTATCTGCCGTTGCCCCTTCCGTAAAACTGACTGTTTTGATGGTATTGTCGCTGTAGCCTACCAAAGACAGTTTACCAATTTGCTTGGGGATGACTGAACCATCTGGCTTGATCAATACATCAGTCTGCTGCAACTGTGATGATGGTGTCATCACTTCCAACAATTCCCCTTCAACCCGAATCTGATTGCTCGAAGCCATATCGGTGCGCAAAGGTAACATGCCCTCTACACCTAAGTGGATTACAGCCGCTGAACCAGCGATAATTACGATGATACCAAGATGGGTCAAAGCAAAGCCGATTTTACGCGCACCTCGCCAGGGGTAGCGATACAGAGCTGAGACCGCTAGGTTGAGGGCTAGTAGGAACATTAAGGCCCCAAACCACGGACTTTTGTAAATCTCTTGTTGCACGGTAGTTGACCCGACCTGAGATTCGTAAAACGTCGCCCCAATTAAGATAGCGACAATCATACTAAGTAAAGGGACAGCTAGTTTAATCGAGCCAATAAATTTTAAGGTATGCTCAAGCATATAGCAATCCTAGGTTATTTGTGAACATACTGGTCAAGATTGGTAGCACACAAAATGGTTCAGTAACTATAAGGTAATCAGGAATAGTTTTTACCCAACATTTAGTACTTCTATCTATATAATACACCCTGGTATAAAACAATTTTATCAACACAAGCTTTTTCCTAAATTATGGTTTTTTTCGCTTTTTTAAAACTAAGCGATCGCTTTTACCAAAACGCCTTAACGTCATAACTCTCTACCATTAATTTAAATTAATACTGTATTAATTTATACATTTATTATTTTGTAACCATTCAGCCGTCAGCTGTCAGCCGTCAGCTGTCAGCCGTCAGCTTATTTTATTCAAAAGCTATAGTTATTGTAGGGTGGGCAAATGACATAATTCCTGATTAAATTGTGATTGGCTTGGTATTTGCCCACCCTACTACTGAGAGCTGATAGCTGAGAGCTGATAGCTGAGAGCTGATAGCTGAGAGCTGATAGCTGAGACCTGAATGCTTACAGCATTTTTTTAATCTTAAAGGTGTACTAAATTAGTCTACTAATAGTCTACTAAATTAAACATTACTCAACTATTCCGTAAACGCGATCGCTAACATCAGACTTCGATACTGGCCATATTAGCGTCTGTATACAATCTCCCATCTGTAAGGAATTGTCACTAACACCAGACCGAATCCAGATCACGTTTGAGGTTATCTATGCTGTTGTACACTAGTCCATCTAGCCAACTTACCACAACCAATCCTGAGGAACTACTGAAGCGATATGCTAGGGGAGAACGGGATTTTCGGGGCATAAATCTGAGTGAGCAAATGTTGAGTTGGGTAGATCTTGAGGGGATAAATCTCAGTGCTGCTCAGCTTTATGTATCTATCTTAGAAGGCGTTAACCTTACCGAAGCGAACCTTACTAGAGCTAACCTCAGTTGGATAGACTTAACTGCAGCTACTTTAATCAAGGCAAATTTGACTGAAACTAACTTACACAAAGCCGATTTGCGTGAAGCAGATTTGAGTGGTGCTAACCTTCAGGGAGCAGATTTGAGTGGTGCTAACCTTCAGGGAGCAGATTTAAGTGGTGCTAACCTTAGTGGTGCGGACTTAACTAGTGCAGTCATGTCTCGTAGTTTTGATATCGGTATCTTAAAAGCAGCTTTCTAGACAGATATTATTTAAGGTTGAAGGGTTGTTCGCGTAGCGTGGCCAAAGGCCAAGGTTGAAGGGTTGTTCGCGTAGCGTGGCCAAAGGCCAAGGTTGTTCGCGTAGCGTGGCCAAAGGCCAAGGTTGAAGGCTTGAAGGTGGTTTGGTTGAAGGTTGTTCGCGTAGCGTGGCCAAAGGCCAAGGTTGTTCGCGTAGCGTGGCCAAAGGCCAAGGTTGTTCGCGTAGCGTGGCCAAAGGCCAAGGTTGAAGGCTTGAAGCTTTAAAGTTGGTTTGTTTAAGCTTTAATAAGCTGTAACTTTCTAACCTGTAACTTTCTAACCTGTAACTTTCTAACCTGTAACTTTCTAACCTGTAACTTTCTAACCTGTAACTTTCA
>NZ_JAAHGN010000850.1:0-3401 GCF_010672485.1 Moorena sp. SIO2C4
TCGTCAAACTATTCTTACCAGGAGACTTCCCCGCACCATAGAAAATATCCCTACCATGGGTAAAGGCTTGGGCTCCCAACTCCTTATTCATCTGTACCGCACTAGAGTCAGTATGCACCCGCACGCCACTAAAGTTAGCCCCAAATCTGGGTTCCATGAAAGCACGGGTAGAGTCTGGCAGAGGTTGACCGGTACCCCGTCGGGATTGGATTTTGGTTTCTAAATTAGATGATACTTGTGGGGTTTGACCAGGATTTGCTTTAGTTTGTATTTCTTCTTCCTCGGATTGTAACTGTAGCCCTATGGGCTTAGTTTGTATTTCCTCTTCCTCGGATTGTAACTGTAGCGCTATCGGCTTAGTTTGTATTTCCTCTTCCTCGGATTGTAACTGTAGCGCTATCGGCTTAGTTTGTATTTCTTCTTCCTGGGATTGTAACTGTAGCGCGATCGGCTTAGTTTGTATTTCTTCTTCCTGGGATTGTAACTGTAGGGCTATCGGCTTAGTTTGAATCTCCTCTTCCTGGGATTGTAACTGTAGGGCGATCGGCTTAGTTTGAATTTCCTCTTCCTCGGATTGTAACTGTAAGGCGATCGGCTTAGTTTGTATTTCTTCTTCCTCCATGGAATTTTGCACTGAGGGTGCTGGCATGCGCATTACTTGGGCTGCAACACTGTCTGCCTCCTTCTCGTACACATCATTTGGTTCCCCCACTTGCATTTTTGTCTGGATCAGGCGATTAACTGCTTGGTTTCCCAGTTTTCGTTGGAGTTGCAGGAGGGGGTGAACCGGACTATGGGTAGCCAAGGGGGTTGGCTTGGCTTGAACGGTTTTTCCCTTTGGGGTTATTTGGTTGTTTTTGGTTTGGCTTGCCCGTTGATATCCCATATGGTTCACCTTTTCCTTGGCCGTTCCTACTAATATGATGATGCAATTTTTACAGACTGAGTGTATGCTAATGTTCTGGTTGTAACGCCAGTAAGCTTTGAACCGTTAGCTTTATTGCTAAGGAATATCTATGTTAGGCTCAGGGTCAGGAATCTGTGGAGGATTAGGTGTAATAATAGGATCATCAGGGTCAGGATCAGGGACAACAATATCTATACGTAATCGCCGTTCTATAACTCTGATTCGCCGTTCTAGATTTCTGATTTGCGTTTGTAGACTTTGAACCTGAGAAGCGTTATCCAGTTCCCTCCTAGTGACATCATCAAGTTTAACCATGCTAATACTTTTATCAGCAATTTTGGCATTGGTGACCGAGTTATTGGCTAATTCCGCAGTACCGACAGTGCCGTTTTGAATCTTGGCGGCGTTGACTGCATTATTGGCAATTTTGGCATTGGTCACCGAGTTATTGGCTAATTCCGCAGTACCGACAGTGCCGTTTTGAATCTTGGCAGCGTTGACTGCATTATTGGCAATTTTGGCATTGGTGACCGAGTTATTGGCTAACTCCGCAGTACCCACGGTCCCGTCCTGAATTTTGGCAGCGTTGACCGAGTTATTGGCTAATTCCGCATTACCGACAGTGCCATTTTGAATTTTGGCAGCGTTGACTGCATTATTAGCAATTTTTTGATTGGTGACCGAGTTATTGGCTAATTCGGCATTACCGACAGTGCCATTTTGAATTTTGGCAGCGTTGACCGAGTTATTAGCAATTTTTTGATTGGTCACTGAGTTATTAGCTAATTCCGCATTACCGACAGAACCGTTTCCCTCAAATTTAGTCGCCTTAACAGTTCCATCCACCTCTAATTTTGTACTAGGATTTGTTGTCCCAATACCAACGTTACTAGAACTAGGATGAACTGTTAGCCCATCCCGCGAAAGCATATCAGAAACACTAGGAAGCCAGCTATCATTATCTAAATTGGCTAGGTATGGTAAGGCTAGATATACTTCAAAAGATCCGTCAGCGTCGTCACCCGCTATACCCATAGAAAAACTCTGACCACCGAATCTCGTTACCTCAGATGTGGGAATTACGCCATCTACTCGATACCAACCATCTGGAGCATTATCACTTTGCTCTTTCGTAATGCCAATGCCCCCTCTAACCTTATTAGACCACCCAGCAAGTTCGCCAAATCCCACTTGTTTACCGGAAGAAATCTTGAGCCAAGCTTTGAGATGTACGTACTTTTTGGTTAAAAAATTACCTCGGGACTCAAAGGTAAAAAGTATCATGGTATGTGGTCCTGAATTATCCCCAGTAATTTTCAAAATCCTACCGTCACGAAAACTAGCCCAACCATCAGCTAAACCACCTCTTTTTATTCGCGCACCTTTGTTAGTTCTGCCAAACCAATAGGGATTTTCTTCGGTTGCATCATCTACACTATCGGCAGCATTGGCTGGTTTTTTGCCTACATAGGGTCCTTCAAACCCTTTTGTGAAAGGGTGTGCTGCTTCTAAAGTAACATTCCCAAAGACACTGTACCCAGCAGGCTTGTTGCCATCGAGTATATTCATGTAGGAATTTCTGATTAGATTAGGCGGCATTGATGACCCCCTAATCATGCCAGAGGTTGTAATATTGCCATTGACAGTGAGGTTGTCTTCGATAGTCAGCGACTTTGCCTTAACAGTTCCATTTACCTCTAATTTTTCACTAGGATTATTTGTGCCAATGCCGACATTGCCAGCATTATAGTAAATCCTGTTACTATCACCATCAGACCACTTGGTTTCACCGCCAGCACTAATCCCAGTTAAACCAGAACCATCCCCTTCAAACCTAGTGGCCTTGACAGTTCCATTTACCTCTAATTTTTGCCTAGGATTATTTGTGCCAATACCAACATTACCATCCACTGTCAGAGCACCCGTGGTATGTAACGCATCATCTATCCTAAGTGACCCAGATGAATGCCCAGAGCGAATTACCCCTGTAACTTTCACTTCATCACTGTCTTGGTCCCCCAAGGACACATTCCCAGCAATATGCTCGGTATCACGGGCAATCACATCCCCTTTTACTTCCAGGTTTCCATTCACTGTCAGGGAACCATCGATAGTCGAGTCTCCTGTCAGATTTAAGTTGGTAGCAGAAATCGTACCATCTACCTCTAACTTATCCAGGGTAGATAACTTATCACTAGCTAGTTTCCGTACAGAATTATCCACTGTACTAACGTTACCGTTGTTGTCTAGGGTCACCCGTGCTAACCGAATCACATTATCATCGGTAGGGGCACTACCAGTTCTTACCTCCACCTTATCTTCATCACAGTGTTCTCTTTGTATACCACCGTAGATGAGAAATTTGGGACGTTCAGTGGTGCGACTGTATTTAGTTTCCTTACCTAGTCGGTAAGGCTTATCCTGAATTTCCTGATAGATGATGGTAATTTCAATAGTTGTATTGAGTGGTAATCCATCTAAGTTAATGGTTTTC
>NZ_JAAHGN010000851.1:0-3400 GCF_010672485.1 Moorena sp. SIO2C4
TCGGTCAGCGGTCAGCGGTCAGCGGTCAGCGGTCAGCCTTCAGCGGTCAGTGGTCAGTGGTCAGCGGTCAGTGGTCAGCGGTCAGGCTGAAAACTGATAGCTGATAGCTGATCGCTTAAGATTCAATCACTCCATTAATCAGTAACGCTGCTTTAGTTTTGTCTAAAATAACTTTTTCATAGGTTTTGATCGACTCGTTATGAATGGGTGTAGCCATGAACCTATATTGACTGGACGTTGTTAGTTCATCAATCTTCAGGTGAGTCGCCATCGGGTCTTCTATCTGATACTCTTTCTCGAAGTAAAGTAAGCTAATTGTGGTCAGGTGTATTCGATCAGCAATAGCAGCAGCAAGCAATCGATAAAAACGAGCTGCAAAACGGGGGTCTTTCTCTAGTTTATGGGTTAATTTAGCTCGATCAATTGACCACACAATGGAGTCTTCTAAAGCTTTAACTGTAGCGGAAGGGGGATGATCTTTCACAAAAGACATTTCTCCGACTACTTCACCGTTGGATAATCGAGCAATTTCCCGACTTTTCCAAGCTTCAACGGAAACGGTTAAGATGCCATCTAAGACAATGTAGAGTGCATTGATAGATTCTCCTTCATGAATCAAGACATGACCAGCTGGAATTTCTTTACTGCCTAACCATATACTGCTCAGGGTTCCAGTTAATAATGGCTCACCACTTTTGGCAGCAAAAACCCAGGCTGGATTGGTTTCTCCACCTTTGGATGTGATCTGGTAATCCATGATGGTGAATTCATCAGTTTTTTCGTGATTGATATCTCTCCTGAGATTTAATTCAGTGCCAAGGTTGAACTCAATTTGATGGGAAGTAGGGTCTAAACCCATGGACATCTTATTGTCATGGTGAATTTTACTACCTTGCTTTGACCTTCGCTTTTTCTCTATGGAAACTTTAAAATCATCATTGAAACCACGGTGATAATAGGGAAGTTTGCCATTGGTTAAGTTCAGCCTTAGCTCTCCACCGGTTAGCCCAAGTTTGATGCTACCACCGGGTAGTTCTAAAAATTGATCATGAAAGTTTATAGTTAAGAATAGGTCAATTTTATCTGGCTGAACGATAGTCCCCTCTAATTTCATGAACAGGCAATCTTCGTATTTATTATCAATTTCAATAGTTTCTAGTTCTTTTCGCAAATCCTGCGTTATTACCATGCCAGTTGAAATTGGAATCATGAAGTTATTTTGATTAAAACCTAACATAATAATTTATAGTTTTTTAATCTATGTTGATCAGAAATTAAGATTTACGAAAGCTACAATAATCCTCGATTTATTCCGAGAAATTACTGAATTAGTAAGCAGTCAGCTGTCAGCGGTCAGTGGTCAGCTTTCCGTAACTCAGATTAAACCAATGCTTACCTATTTTAGGCGTTGCTGAATAATAGAATGATTTGAAGAGTAGGTGCGCGCCTCCTAGGGCGAGTAAATCGCCCTTGGGTCACACCTGTAGAATGGGCATCTTGGTGGAACGGGCATCTTGCCCGTTATCAATATCTGGTCGAGCGGGCAGGATGCCCACTCTACTGCTATTCATTACTTGATTCAGGAACGCCAAAAGCCAAGCTAGCTAGCCACAGTTAATCTGAAACGACATAAAGGTAAAGTTGAGCGGTGTGAAACCATTTTATAACAAAGCTAAACACTTTTGGTTTCACATCCGCTCCAATGCCATATTAGGCCAAAAAAAGGGGAGCATCCCAATTTGGCACGTTAGCTCTTTTTAGGGGGCTGAAACCCTTGAAATATCGTTGCTTTGGGTAATATTGTTTCCAAAATGGGATGCTCCCAAAAAAAGTTGCTTGGTGGTGGTTGGATTGAGGTATAAAATCCAATTTACAAGATTGCCGACCACTCAAACTTCTTGATGGGCAAATTATTTGTAGAAGGTTTTTCCTTCCTCGACAAGTCCTAAGCTTTGGAGGGTGTCGTTGATAGCATCCATCATACCCACGTCTTGCAGGGTTCCTTTACCATTTACTACGCGACGCAGAGCGACATAGAAGGTAATTTCCCCAACCGCCATTTCGTCGGTCTTGCTACCGCCAGAAACAATCTTCTGAGCATAATAGTTTAATTTTTCTTCGATCAAGTCATTCAGGTTCATTATTAGTTGTCTCCTTTGAAAGGTTCAAAATCCTTGCCTAAAGCCCTTTGATTGGGCCTGCACAGTAGCTTTTTGCCAACCGATCCTACCATGAAATGTGGGACAATGCTTACTGAATTACAGCAGTTTTCAATTGGGTGAGGAGTCGGGAATCGGGAATCGGGAATCGGGAATCGGGAATCGGGAACAGTTCAGGAGCAATTTAGGTTGACCCGGTGGGTGGAATGGGCATCTTGGTGGAATGGGCATCTTGCCCGTTATCAATATTTTCGGACGGACTTTCCCAACTGGCGAAGAGGTGGAAAATCAGGGCGAGCCCGTCTTATCACGCACCCTACGTACTAGGCTGGCTAATGCTAAAAATTAATTCTAAATTCTTCATTCTAAATTCTTCATTAGTCTATTGCCTTTTGACTTGTTCAGCGAAGCTTCCTAATTTCCTCTACAGGTATGCCAGTAGTTTGGCTAATCGTTTCATCATCCAAAAGAGGCAGAAGTTGGCGTGCAATTGTTTGGGCTTTTTCTTTCTCCCCTTCTTCTCTCCCTTGTTTCATTCCTTTTTCTATCCCTTGTTTCTCAGCAAAAAGAATCAGCCCTTGTTGGTCATGAATAAACATTTCTCGTTTTCCTAGTTCCTCCAACTCTTTTCTCGTTAAATTCGCCTGAGAAGCAATCCCAAATGCCTGTTGAAACTCTGGTATTTGTGCCATTTTATCTGGGACTGTATCTAAAGAAGGGGCATTTTTTAAAAAATACATCCACAACTCATCCAATTCTTCTAACTCCTCCAACTGTTTCTCAAATTTCGGTAACTCTACAAACAATAATTGTAAGTAATTTTCTACGTAGCTGATGTTGGTACTTTTTTCTCGGAACTCAAAATGATTAATTACCTGATTATTCTCAGGAAACATAATAAAATCGGTAATGGTCAGAGCAATCACTGGTTTGAGATAACGGTAGCCTTCCCCTTTACCTAATTGTAGTGAGTAAGCTTTAGCTGCGTTATACAAAACTCGACGAGCAAAAGACTCTACCTGCAAAACCTGCATTTCAATAATCACTAGAGAACCATCCTTCAGCTTAGCTTTCACATCCAGGAAAGAGTCTTTGAGGATTGGCAGAGGAGAAGACTGATAAGGATCAATAATTTCTAAATCTTGGATGAGAGGTTGATTGTGATAGACAAGAGCATTGAGGAAGCTAATCAGAATCGGCTTACTTTCCTGGGAGGCAAAGATTTTTTTAAAGGCAAAGTC
>NZ_JAAHGN010000852.1:0-3400 GCF_010672485.1 Moorena sp. SIO2C4
GTGTGTTCTTGGAGAGTCCCGTAAGTTCGACCGCCTTACGGAGTGGTATTAATGCCATCTCCTTAATCTACCATAATTTAATAGTAAGTGGTAGATTAGTGGAGGTTTTTGTTAACTGTCACAAGCCCTTAGATTAATCCGACGGCGCAATATAGCACTACTGATATCGACTGCGCCGTTTAATCAGACCAGAACATAGAAAAATGTCCACAGTTGCTCGTAACGCAGGGACTGTAAACTCAGAAACATCTGATCACCTAATCCTCCAGCACCAATAATCCCCAGTACTGTTGCTGAGCGAATGGCACAGTCAAAGCGATAGACACTGTAGGAAAGAAGATTGAAAAAGGCTTGGGGAATCAGACTGTAGAGAAGTGCAGTTAAGGGGGATACGCCACTATTGAGCAAGGCCATTAACGGTTCCCGTGGGGTTTCATCCAGAATTTCTGAAAAGACCTTGGCAACGATGGCACCATAGGGAATAGCGATCGCAATTATGGCCACTAGGGGATCTAACCCCCAGATATTGAGGAAAAATATCCCCCATATCATCTCATGAATCGCTCTAGGAAAGGCCAGCAGTCCCCGCATGGCTAGCCAAATACTGTGGTGCATGGGCCAGTGAGGAAAGACGGTCAACCACCACACTTGTGACGTTAAAATTCCTCCTACCATCCCCAGCAAGATACTCAGAAAGGTTCCGCAAGCGGCATAAGCGAGGGTGGTAAGAGTGGCATTCAGGGTCAGGCGCAAAAACTCAGGACTAATCTCTGGGTGCCAACTAGCCCGCAAAAATCGCCAGAGTAAGGGAAATCCACCGGGATTGAATAGGTCTTGTTGAAATATTCCAGCTTGGTAGGCGGAAAGAGCAATAGCAACAAAAAACAACAGTCCCCACAGCCGAAGTAGATCGAGTAAGGGTGGGCGAGATAACTGCTTCACCATTAAAACTAACGTCAATTTTGTTACCCCTACTCCCTACTCCCTATTGCCATTAACTGAGGATGAAAATCTCTGACCCAATTGAGAACTGCTATATTTTTTGATATGCTTAATTATCTCTGTTCTGTCACTCTCCGCAAACTTTTGTATTTTCGCGCATTCTATAACTTTTGTAGTTCAAACGATTGCCAGATTTTTTTCTAGCAACAAATACAGTATCCAAGTTTTTCTAATAGGATAGCTTGTATTGATTGACTGATAAGGCTTGTGTAGATTGGCTTCCCGGAGAGTGACAAAAGCCGGAGAGTGACAAAAGAGGGTTATAGCATTTTTCAATTAGGTGAGGTACAAAGTTTCGGTTTTTAGGGAATAGGGGACATGTAACAGCGAACATGGAAAAAATTTTGTGTACCTCATTATACTATAAAACACTAGAATAAATTAATAACTCAAAATAAAATAAATATAAATTTTTGATTTTATTTGAAGTTTACCGGTCAGATTGCTGGTAATATTGATTTTGGGCTTGCTAACAAGTCAACCATTGATATTGCTGAAGCATGATAGTAGTGCTCGCAAACCAGAAAGGGGGTGTTGGCAAAACAATGGTTACCATCTGACCCAAAAATTGGCTCTTGCACACTTTTGGCCAAACTTCCGCGCACCCCATAGCGGTTCCTGGGGGATATCTAAGAAATTTAACACTATTTTTAGATGATGCTCATTTCATCAGCAAATCCGGGAGAAGCAACATCCAGCGGAGCTCTTAGAGGTGGCTAATATTGCTAAGAAATGTAATGCTCTTGTTCGATCATGCTCATGTCATGAGACAATCGGGTAGAAGCAGCTGACCGTAGTGATTGATGATGTTCTATGATCATCAACAGGATAATTCCCACCTACTACTACAAGATCTATTACCAGATTTTTTTGTGTTAAGCTAATCACTGGCAATCTAAATTCACAACACCACAATGAAATAACAAAAAGCGTTCAAACCAAGTCCCAGAAAGCGGTTTCCCTGATTTGTAACTATCTGACCGAAAAAATTCCTAGCCATTACCAGCGATCGCTAAATTAACGGCAAGCTTCAATAGTCAGTTGAAGCAAAAGTATCGCTTGCTAGGTTATTGGATTGATAAATTTTTGGTCAACAGAGGAAATCCGAGATTAAGAAGAGTTTAAGGAGAAAAAAATTGACTGTTTCCCAAGACAAAACGCAACTGAACAACCATGGTTTAGGTTTAAATTCCGTAGATCCAGAGGTCTTTGCGATTATTGAGCGGGAAAACCAAAGGCAAAAAGACAATATTGAATTAATTGCGTCAGCTAACTTCGTTAGTCGCGCTGTATTAGAAGCCACTGGCTCGATTTTGACCAATAAGGTGGCTGAAGGATATCCAGGTCGTCGCTACTTTAGCGGCTGTGAGAACATTGACGAGTTGGAAAACTTAGCAATTTCCCGTGCTAAGGAATTATTTGGAGCCGCTCACGCCAATCTTGAACCCTACACAGGGTCTCAAGCTAATCATGCAGTTTATCTGACTGTCCTTAAACCGGGCGATCGCATCTTAGGGATGGATCTCGGTCATGGGGGGCATCTGAGCCATGGTGCGAAATTTACCATGACAGGTAAAATCTATGACTGTCATTTTTATAAAGTCGATCCACAGACAGAGCGTCTGGACTACGATCAGATTCTCGCCCAAGCTCAAGAGATTCGTCCCAAACTAATTATTGCTGGTGCGAGTTCCTATCCCCGCATCATTGATTTCCAACGCTTTCGGGAGATTGCTGATCAAGTCGGAGCCTATTTATTGGCTGATATCGCCCACATCTCAGGATTAGTTGCAGCCGGATTACATCCTTCTCCCGTTCCCCATGCTCATTTCGTCACCACCAGCACTCAGAAAACCATGCGTGGACCCCGTAGTGGCATGATCTTGCTGGGAGAACATTCCGCACCAGAATTTGCTCGCAAGATTGATAGTGCAGTCTTTCCTGGGGTACAAGGCGCTGTTCACGTCCATGCGATCGCTGCAAAAGCTGTGATGCTCAAAGAAGCCATGTCTGACAGCTTTGCTGCCTATCAACGTCAAAACCTCGAAAATTCCAGGATATTAGCAGAAGATTTGAAGTCAAGGGGATTTCGCCTGGTTTCTGGCGGCACTGATAACCATCTGATGCTTCTCGATCTCACTGAGAAAGGTATCACAGGTAAAGAAGCCGAAGATCGCTTAGCTAGCGTCAGGATTACTGTCAACAAAAACCTGCTTCCCTACGATTCCCAGAAGCCTACCGTCTGTAGCGGTATCCGGGTAGGAACATCCGCAATCACAAGCCGGGGATTTGGTTTTGAGGAAATCCATTGCATTGCCGAACTAATAGATAAAATGCTGAGTGGCGAACCGACAGTTAATACCATTGCAAAGGTTCAAGATGAAGTCAGTCGGTTATC
>NZ_JAAHGN010000853.1:0-3392 GCF_010672485.1 Moorena sp. SIO2C4
TGTCGCAGGTTTTTACTGTCGGAGCAGCACTTGTCGGGGGGATGCCTATTCGGTAAGGCGATTGATAAAGGACTCGACAATGCAATAGATACTGGTAAAGTATACGGGTCAGCTAATGTCTATGTGGCTGACCTTTCTGCTGTGCCCTTGCCCCGGATTAGTACGCAGATGACAGCTTATTTGATTGGTTTCCATGTGGCGAAGAGGATATGTGTGGGGAATGGGGAATCGGGAGTCGGGAGTCGGGAGCGGTGCGACCCGTGGCGAATTTAATTCGCCTACGGAAAGCGCACCGAGGGAGTCGGGAATTAAATATCTGATCGACATGATATAATCCCAGAAATTGGGCGCGAGTTAATTGCTAAGCCAGAAAAGACCGATGGATTAATTCTAGGTATCGAGGGATATCTATAACACTATTTTGTTAGGTGGCTCCATACTTGGCATCACTTCAGAGGATGCCAGCTAATCTCTTATTGTCTATAAAAATTGCTAATAATCCTGAGTAGCCAAGTCATTGTTTCCTTTAAATCAATAACTAATAATGAATAATTCTCAATTTATAGATATGCTAATTAAAGTTCTTAATGCAGCAATAGAACAAGTTAAAGAAGTAAGGTATGCTCTTGGTAGTGATGTTTCTGCTCAGGATTATAAATCTATTGGGTCATTTGGTGATGGGTATCAAAAAATTAATGCTCAGAATCTAGAAACTGACACTGGAACTTCCAAATTTAATCAACAAATAACAAAGACTGGCACTGATAAAGAAGGAATAGATGAGGTAGGTCCAGATCCAGGGAGTATGCCACCAGGTTTAGAAGCTTCTTCTAGACTTAGAATGCAAAACTGTTAGTCACAAAAACTTCAAAGATAGCTATACCTAGAGTTCATACCTCAAATAAACTAACTTAACTAGAAATAATGTCCAAAATTTTTCCTAGCAAGGGTTTTGGGCATTATTTAGTATGAATAAATTTAGCATAACAGGTACGAAAGAGTCGTTTTCACATAGGAATTATAGATCCACGAAATTTATGGTTCTCACATCTTTATTAGGGCTATGGTAGTTACTTATTTTATACCTATCCGATGCTTAAAAATACATAATCTAGATAAATAAATTTGAATTAGCTAGCATTGGAGTCAGCAATTCAACACTCCCATCGCCTAATAACTATTCCACGTTTTTCTGAATAAGCAGGTGCACAAAATTAATTACCCATTTTAAAAAAAACAAAGCCTTACACTGTAAGGCTTACAGAGATTGGTAGTAGGAAATTAATTTTGTTTAGGTGCTTAGATAACCATTGACAGTAAACAGTAAACCCTCAACCCTCAAGAAACTCCGGAATCACTGGTGGCAACATTTAAGATACAGTTAATAAACAATCTGGAAACTGTAACGGTAAAATTATATTATCCTCTGCCATAATTACCTGACTTTGATACCCTTGCTCAGTCGGTTATCGAAAAACATGCAATTGACGATTAGTTAAATAAATTACCCAATAATCAGCAATCTCCGCCTCTGCATAATGGTTAGCTTTCAGTTCACAATCCCTCCTCAAGTTAGTATCGGCAACTTCAATAATTAAATAAATTTATGATGGTGTGGGATCATGGTCTAGGTATTGCAGTTCATCTGGTATAACTACGGCTATATCTGGTTGGAGTTCGGAGTAATTACTTAACTGAATTGGTAATTGTGTTTGAGCTAACCCTTGCTCTCATAAACGATTATCCAACAATCGGCAAGTGATCCGAATTCCAGTAGCATGGGGAGGGGTGCATCTCACGTTTACAATTAGGTAAAAATTTCAGTTAAAATTCCCACACTCCGATGGCGAAATGGGGAGATTTTTATGGTTATTTCTGAATACTAGCACTATACATTAAGGTTAGGAGATTGATATATAGCGTTTATCATAGCTATGATGTACAGAGATTTTTTCTCCTTATTACCTATTCCCTGCTCCCTTATTCCTGCTCCCGACTCCCTCGGTGCGCTTTCCGTAGGCGAATTAAATTCGCCACGGGTCGCACCGCTCCCTACTCCCTCGGTGCGCTTTCCGTAGGCGAATTAAATTCGCCACGGGTCGCACCGCTCCCTACTCCCTGAACTATAACCTATAGCAACACTCAATGCTCGTTCTAAATCCAGCAAAAAAATCGTTAACTTTTCTGCTTCGTATTGCCACACCGCGACATAATTAGCCATACCAAGGAGATAGGTTTCACTGTAATAGTCTGGCAATTTCCGAATCGTTGATAAGGGCAAATCGATCATAGTGGGTAGCCGCTCAACCGGAATGGCGCAGGCGTCTCCCCCGGGAGTTTTAACGATGATCAAAAATTCGCCAACATTTGATAAATCAATAGGGGATTTTGTGACAGCAGCGGTTTCCCCTAAACCTTGACTTATCGGTAGCTTAGCTTTGGTAGGTTTGACCAGTATTGGTTTTAAAGGCAGCAGCGTCAAGGTTCGATTGTCTAGATGAATTAGTCTGTTATCCCTGCTACTCTCCCTAATGTTGCTGGGAAAATCCCTAACGTTTAAGACCACTGTCATTGGTAATGCTAACCAATACTTAGCGATTTTAAAGACAATAACTCTAATTTTTTTCATATCCCTACTCCGTAAGCTATCAGCTATCAGCTATCAGTTATCAGCTATCAGTTATTATTTATCAGTTATCAGTTATCAGCTATCAGTTATTATTTATCAGTTATCAGCTATCAGTTATTATTTATCAGTTATCAGCTATCAGTTATCAGTTATCAGCTATCAGTTATCAGGTTTCAGCTTTCAGCTTATGGGTTAGGTCACAGGCTAGAAGCCTGTGCCACGCTACTTGAGGTGATTTTGAATAAAACAGGTAAGCATTCGTTTGATCAGAGTTACGGAAAGCTGACCGCTGACCCCTGACGGCTGACCGCTGACCGCTTACTATTAAATTATCCCAAATGAAGTTTATTTTAAGCATTAGGCTGACCACTGACCGCTGACCGCTGACCACTGACCGCTGACCACTGACCGCTGACCGCTGACTACTGAATGCTGAGGTTTATTTTAAGCATTAGGCTGACCACTGACCGCTGACCGCTGACCGCTGACGGCTTTATTAATTGTTGCTAAAATATCTTCGTCTAAATACGGTTTAGTCAAATAAGCTATAGCTCCGAGTTCGGTAGCAAGTTTTTTGTATTTATCCTGACTACGGGAGGTGAGCATAATAATAGGAATATCAGCTAAAGCTGGCTCTTGATGACTAAGACTCAAAAACTCAAGACCGTTTAACCGTGGCATTTCTAAATCACAGATAATCAGATCAATACCACTACTTCTGCGCAATAGTTCTATAGCCTCCCAACCATCTTTAGCTTGCACA
>NZ_JAAHGN010000854.1:0-3387 GCF_010672485.1 Moorena sp. SIO2C4
TTGACATTTTTATGGCGCTCGCGGGATATTCCCGAGAGCTTTGGGAGATACCCCCTGGATGCTATTGCATCTTGCCTTGGCGATCCTTGGTCTATCTTGGTAGACTTTGGTAGCTAAAAAGTATCGGACGTAAGAGTTGACCATTGCGGTGCGCTTGACTAGGTCAAGCGCACCGGTACATCCAGCCAATTGGTAAAGCTGTCCCTATGTGCCTACTCCATAGTTTGATTAGGCGATAATAGTTAATTTTTAATCATACCCTACACCGAACGCCTAAGGCGAACATTCTTAATTCTTAATCCTTAATCCTTTATGCGACGGGAACTCTAAGGCCAGCATCCTTGAACCCATGGCGCTTCTGATGCCATTGCCAGGCGTTGGATAAGATGGTGTTTATATCGGAATACTGGGGATACCAACCCAGAAGTTTTCTGGCTTTGTCACTACTACCGACCAAAGCGGGCGGATCACCAGGACGGCGATCGCATTCTATAGCTTTGATGTTTTGTTTTGTGACAAATCTGGCTGCCTCAATCACTTCTTTGACTGAGAAGCCGTTGCCATTGCCTAAGTTAAAGATTTGACTATCCCCACCCTTTAACAAATAGTCCAACCCCAAAACATGAGCAGAGGCTAAATCCTTGACGTGAATATAGTCCCGAATACAAGTTCCATCAGCTGTGGGATAATTGGCACCAAAAATGGAGATCGACTCCCGTTTACCTAAAGCAGTAAGCAGCACTAAGGGGATAAGGTGGGTTTCGGGAGTGTGATCTTCCCCTAGCCTACCCTCTGGGTCAGCACCAGCAGCATTAAAATAGCGGAAGGTTACGGATTTTAAATCATAGGCGGTATGGAAATCCGATAGAATCCGCTCTACCATTAATTTACTCGCCCCATAGGGATTAATTGGGTTTTGGGGATGATCTTCTGGAATCGGTACAGTTTTTGGTACCCCGTAGGTAGCACAGGTAGAGGAAAAGACTAATTTTTTAATTGATGCTGCTACCATAGCTTCCAGGAGTGTTAGTGTCCCGGTGACATTATTGCGGTAATATTTAGCCGGGTCAGTGACCGACTCTCCCACATAGGCATAGGCAGCAAAGTGCATTACTGCACTGATATCATAGTCTCTAAAAAGATTGTCGAGTAATACCCGGTCATTGGTATCACCGACAACTAGCTTCACCTTTAGAACATCTTCGACTATGTCTCGATGACCATAGACTAAATTGTCTAGAACCACCACGTTGTAGCCAGCTGCCAAGAGTGCTAATACAGCATGGGAGCCAATATATCCGGCTCCCCCTGTAACTAGCACAGTTGCTTTGGATTGCGACACTTGAATACCTCGCTAGTCTAGATTTTTGCTTTTACCAAATTATTCCCTGGGATTGCTTGTAATTCCGCAAATTTGGGTAAAATAGTAATCCCATATGGAGATGCCAGATTTGATTTGGTGATGCTTGAACCTAATTGTGACGCAATAGTCAAGCTGATTCATTATTCCGGTTAATTATTCTGGCTTCAAGCCCCACCTCCTAGCGGTAAGGGGGTTGTGGGATTCAATGCCTGTCAGATGCGCTTTGACAACAGTTAAAACAATGTCCCATCCATCAGGATGCTCACGGGGAAGTGCTTATCTAGTCTGGGATAAGGTAGTATTTCTGAGATAATCACAACCAAGATGGATGTCTTAAGGAAACCCTGAGGCTAATAACGGCTAATAACAAAGGCTTGGTTGTCATCCCACACTTTCGAGACCGGAAAGTGTGGGTAGTTATCACTGTGCGTCCCTAATCAAGTAACTTGACAATCAACTAATTTCACACGACCAGTCTGAACATGATCAAATATCCGATTAATCTGGTGGCGTTCTGCGTCGCTTATATTGTAATCGCAGAGGAAGGCACTCGTCAGCTGTAGATACTCTTGACGGCTCAATTGACCCCTGGTAATCATCTGGTTTACCATTGTCTCTATGTCCAGGTTGGATTGGCGTTCAGGTGTAGACGCCACAGATTTATGCTTTAGTCGGTGGGAAATCAAAAATGGCGATTCTGGGGATAGAGCGATTTTCATGATTATTTAGCACCTCTGTATAATTCAATCGAGCCAACCTGAATGGTTAGGGTCAAAGGAAGTATTGTGAGTAAAGAATAAATTTTGATGCTAGAAAAGACAGTTGACTAGGAACCTCCTTGACCATTTACTCTCTGTACCAGGCAAGCTGGCAGTGTCTTTACCCGTTGCTCTTTATCATGACACCGCCATTACAAGCAAGATATCACAGCAAAGAAAGAAAAAAAACACTTAATTATTAATGCTACCGACTGATTTGCTAATTAGTAGACAAAATGGCGAAGAAATCATTCCCAAACGGTTGCTGATTAACAATCAGACCTGTGCTATGGCAGCTGAGTTAATCCACTGCTTTATTGAGGCTACTGGTAGTACCCAAGGGGAACTAGACCGTAAGTTGTTGGATTGGGAAGGAGATAGCCCTGACTACCGGGTTAAACGAGGTTTAGCCCATATTCTTAAAACGAGCTTCAGTACCTTTGAAGTTGTTAGCCCCATAGACCCTAAGGCACTCCGCCAACGAGTTTTTGCCCTGGCGGCTCAATCTGTTCCTAGTCGCCAGGCAACTCAGACTACTCTAGAAAGCCTGAGCACTGCTTTATCTGAGGAATTAAACCAGGAAGTGTTGCCTGAGCAAATTTCTAAAGGACTTTATGCGGATTTACAAGAAAATCGTATTCTGACTCAATTCGATCACCCAGCACCAGAGGCATTACTGCATCGCTATAATTTATCTCAAGTTCAGGGTATTTTTTATCGGGCATCTGAGATGACTCTGAATGCTCATCGGAATGTTCCAGGGGAGTATAAGCTATTAATCCGCTATTTGAAGTTGTTTCAGCTGATGACTTACATTGAAGGGGATGCGGACCATGGCTTCACGATTACTATTGATGGACCGACTAGTTTATTTAAGCCGAGTACTCGCTATGGTTTAGCGATCGCAAAACTGATTCCAGCCTTACTACACGTTACTAAATGGAGTCTCAAGGCGACCTTACAAAGCCGTGACTCTTACAGCGGTACGATCAAGACGGGGCATTTTAGCCTTAATGACCGCTGTGGCTTGGTGACTCACTATCCCCCTGGTAAACCTTACGACAGTATGTTAGAGGCTTCCTTTGCTAAGCGTTGGGAATCTCATAAAACTGAGTGGGTATTAGAGCGAGAAGTGGATTTAATTCCTATTCCTGGTAGTGTGATGGTGCCCGACTTTCGGATTGTTCATCCTGATGGGCGAAATTTCCTATTAGAAATTATTGGTTACTGGCGTCCAGAATATTTAAAGAAGAAATTCGCTCAGGT
>NZ_JAAHGN010000855.1:0-3386 GCF_010672485.1 Moorena sp. SIO2C4
TCCCCCTACTCTCCCAAATTTTCGCGGTGCGACCCCGCACTTTTTCAAAGCTAAGCGTGAACGCGCACCAAGAGAACCGATATAAAATTTTTGATCAAAAGTTAAAAGTACTTTAAAAAAAATCGGAGCAAGAACCTATAAAGATTTAATTGATGGGATTACCTCCGCAATGCTGAAGGTGACTCAAGAAAATATTCATAACTGGTTAACTCATTGTTGTTACTGTACCTCATGAGTCCTAGAAACGCTATATCCTGACAAGTCTCCAGAAGAGTCAACTGACTTTATAATTGTCTTGATGCAGTCGCTTTATGGGAATCGTTGGGGTATTGAAACAATGTTCAAACATTACAAAACTGGATAATATAATCTGACAAAATACGATAGTTAATAAGCCGCGTTTTATGGCTATTATTTCGCTCATTACTCTCGCTTATAACCTAGCCAGTTTCCAGGGAAAATATTTCCCAAAAAAAAATGAGAGTTAATGAGTATATTTGTCGCCCGAATGAAAAGAAACGTTCTGTTAAAATACACAGTTATTTTTGGATAGGATTATATGGGTCTCTATGGGTTGAATCGATCCATGGAACTTTGGTCAGACCTCGCTACTGATCTGATGAATCTCAAACCTCATAAACACCTCAATTTTATCAAAGGCATAAAAGCTCTATCCCTTATACAGTCTATTATACAGTCTATCTTTCTTGTAGCTGTATTTTCACCCCTTAAGGGTACTTCCAAGGAATGGGAGCCCCTTAAGGAGTATGGGTTAGGAGTGGAGTGTTACAGCGGTTTTCAAGATAGTTTACTACAGGTCATTGTTGAGCCGAATAGCAAGTCAATACAATTTTGTATTCCATCAACTTGAAAAGCGCTATAAGGCTTGAGTTAGTCTCTGATAACAAAACAGTTAATGCGCTTTTTTCCACTCCAATCGCTACATGGGTAGCACTTAATCAGAAATCACACGGATGACATTCGGCATAATCCCACCATGATACAACACCGGGTTGAGCAAAGCAGGCTTCAATAGGATTATCAGCCTCAAGAACTGGTATGCCGGAACAATTTGGAGTGCTGAATCCCAGATAATTCCCTGCCATGGCCGATCCCGATGTAAAAAGCATCATGGTAAACAGACATGCGATGGCTGTGACAACTGTCTTTTTCACTAAATTTAACATTGGATTTGTCCTCTGTTTCGTGTTGTTTATTTTTGCTCAATTACCTGAGTGATTCTAACTCCCAGAGAAAGCTTTGACCACATTGGACTCAAGCTTTATCCCTTGTCATCTTCGTCACTCTCATCTACCAGACGTTTTCCTTGTTGATTTTCTGAATTTTTTACCCGCATTCCCGTTTTTTTTACGTATACCCCATCCAAGTCAATCCCTTTCCCTCGTCTGCCTGCCTCCTCTTACGGAAGTTCTCGCTTTCCATTTTTAGCCCGTCAAAGTCAGGTCGGGATGAGATTATTCGGAAAACCTGCTTTCCTGTAGCTATTCGGGAAAGAGCGATCGCCCTGGCTGCCTGACACAAGTGGCTCAAAGCTTGCAATGACGTTGTTTGCTAGAATTGGGGCAGAGTGATAGGCAAGCGCAAGAGTCACTACACAACTAGCTCAACAGCAAGCATGTCTTACTCTACCCAACTTTATAATCAGCTATTTAACTTTTTGCGTCAATACAGCCGCTACCGCGTACTGCGTCATATCAAAGCTAATGCTTGGATGGTGTTCGCGTAGCGTGGCCTTTTGGCCAGCGCCTTAATCTGTAGTGGATAGTTTTGCCAACCGGCCACCGGAGCCTTATGTCCCGAGTCGTGCCAAATTTGCCCAAAGTGTTGAACGCGCCTTGGCAGCGCTTTTTGAGCAATACTCGCCATTTGTGTGAAGTCGCGCTTATTTTCCCCGCTTTTTTACTCGCCTTAAAAGATTGGCAGTCTCACCGTCTAGATCTTGCCCTCGATACCACAGTCAATTGGAATCGCTACTGTATGATTCATCTATCGGTGGTCTGTTGTGGTCGCGCCGTACCATTCCTATGGCGGGTACTGGAACACAACAGCGCGGCAGTAGCCTTCGATACATATCGACCCAAGTTACGTCGAAGCCAGTGGCTATGAAGTCAACATCCTGATGTGATGTTGAAAGCCCATCGGGGCAAAGCAAACCACGATCTGATTAGTTGGTTACAAGCTAGCAATTGGCACTACTGCCTACGATTGCCCTGTGATGTACTGCTTCATGGCCCCCATCGCTATCCCGTTGAAGTCAGCTATCTCTGGCCACCATTAGGAGAAGCTGTCTTTTATCGTAATGTTGGTCTATGGCTTGATGGAGTACATCGTTGTAATCTTGTATTAGCCAAGGTCAAAGGGGTCAAGGAGCCCTGGGCCGTTATTACCGATCAGCCTCCCACCTTACTTTCTTTGTGGCAATACGGTTTGCGTTTTAGGGTAGAGGAACTATTTATAGAATCGCAAATCCGGAGCCAAAGAAGCTCGAAGACTCTCGCATTCGCTCAGCTGTTGCACGCTTAGCGGCTTATGCCCGTGGCTGCCGTGGCCTTGCTTTACGCCACCACCGCCCGTGGCATGGCTGTTCTTCTTGTTGGCTTACGGCGACAGGTAGATCCCCATTGGTTTCGAGGCCTCAGCTATCTCAAAATTGGTCTGCGTTGGCTCAAGGGCGTAGTCAATAAAGGTCGGCTACTTTTAACGCCAGTACCATTGTTGCCTCTTGATCCACAACCATGCTTTGCTAGCCATCAAGCCAAGTCTGATTACTACGACCAGATCTGGTTTTCGCGCATCCGGTCATTACAGTGTAGAACCTGATCAGCCTAGTTTTCACACAGATGTGTCAGGCAGTCAGGCGATCGCCCCCTTAATTTTCATTCAATCTCTCATCCCGTGTCAAACTCATAGGACTTACGAAGTTGAGTTGGTTTTGCCCCCCTAAACACCCAATTTTGGAGAATAATGATGTCAAAGTTACCCATAATTTGGTTATTTAGGGGGCTTTGCGTAAGTCCTGACTCAGCAACAAAACAGACTGTATTGACAATAGCGTCAGCTTTCCACAAATCCTGTTCTGTCTTTTCTAGATGGGTAAGCTCTTGATAAAAACCCCTTATCAACCTAGAGCGCCCTCGTTCCAGTAACGAAGCGATCGCCCCTCCCTTTTCTGTCCATATATCATCCCTTGTAGAATCCTGCAAGGAAACAGGAGCCATCCTCGAATTTGGGACTATCCACTTTTGCCCCATAGCAATTTCAGGATGGGTAAGCTCTCGATAAAAATGCAAACTAAACCTATTGCGCAATTGCTTGGATAACGAAGCGATCGCCCCTCCCCTTTCCGCCCAAGTTTCATCCAAAGA
>NZ_JAAHGN010000856.1:0-3379 GCF_010672485.1 Moorena sp. SIO2C4
TGATATTGTGACGGTACAGAAGTTAGCTGGCCATGCTTCTCCTGTCACTACGGCTAAGTATGACCGGCGGGGTGAGGAGGTTAAGCGTAGGGCGGTGCAGAAATTGGGGTTTTAGTCCGAGGGGGTTGGATAACCTGCGATCGCGGAAAGCGGAAAGTGAGCTAATCGATAGTTCTGATTCTAAGATACTTGCTCTAATTCCATGAGACTCAACTTTGGTCTAATAGTATGCTTAAATTATCGGAAATAGTTTAGTCAAGAGGAGGCTGCGATCGCCTTTGGCGCGGCAAAGCCCATCGCGAAGGCTCGGAATGATTTAGCGTTGGTGGAAAGGGAAATTGAATCAGCTCCACCACTGCGGTTCAAGATGGATTATCTCAATATCATCCACGACCAAGACAAAATCCAGAAACGACAACGGTTACAGGAAAAACGGATTAAGGCTCAGATTTCGATTCAATCTGCTATAGCTCGGTTAAATGCTGCGAAAACTCGTTACCAACAACAGATTTACCAGCATTCTCTGAAAATGATGACTTATCAAACTAATCTGCAACGGCAACAGTACCACTGGCATCTTTGGTGAAGCAGTCTCAGGAGGTGGAAAAGGAGCTGGCGGAATTGAGTATTGTGCGATTCTCCTAGGGAGACGCTACCCGAACGCCCTATGCTGGTCGGGTTAGGCGGGTGAAGATTCTTTCTCAGACAGACCGGGTGATCACTGCTGAGATTACTCTTGATGTTAGGGATGGTGGTTAATTCTAGGGCAAGGGCATGTTTGTGGTAGTGCTGTCTTTGCCTAATAAGTTGAAAATGATCGGAGTCAGTAACACTATCTGACCACTAATACTTGGATGTTTATTCTCTCATTAAAGTCTAATTGTTAGACACAATTATAATAACTGACAAACGCTTGTATAGTCAAAAAAATTGTTAATTTGTGTATGATTTAAGCAATTTAACAGTCAATAATCCGTGGTTAATAATACAAATTACTGAATTTCTCTGATCAGTATTTACACAATATTTTTTTTGATAGATAATTATTTTTAGTTATCAAGGATAGTATTTACTATCAAGGAATATAAACATGATTACAACGATAAATGGAACACCAGGGGATGATTTTATTCAGGGTACTCCTGGTGATGATCTCATCTTCGGTAATGATGGTGATGACCAAATTAATGGCAATGGTGGCAATGATACTCTTTTAGGTGGTGCTGGCAATGACCAAATCAATGGTGGCTCTGGCATGGATATCATCGAAGGTAATGATGGTGATGACCAGCTTAATGGCAATGGTGGGAATGATCATCTTTTTGGTGGTGATGGCAATAACCAAATCAATGGTAGCTCTGGTAACGAAGTCTTAGCGGTGCCGGGTGAAAGCCTTGGTAATAACCAGCTTAATGGCAACGGTGGCAATGACATCATTAATGGTGGGAATGGTGATGACGTGCTTAATGGTGGTTCCCAGGCTGATACAATTGTTAGCAATAATGGTGATGACCTACTAAATGGCAATGGTGGCAATGATGTCCTTGCTAGTCTTGGTGGAAATAACACTTTAACTGGCTCTTCTGACAGTGAGATTTTTAACGTTGGGGATGGCGATGATATTATTTTCGCCAATGGTGGAGACGATACAATTTCTAGTGGTCAAGGTCTAGACCAAGTCTTTTTAGGAACAGGTGCTGCTGAAGTCTTTTTAAGTACAGGGGATGGGTATGATACTATCTATAACTTTGATCTTAGTCAAGCTAAATTTGAGTTAGAATCAGGCTTAGATTTTGGGAGCTTGGACTTCTCTGATACTAGCCAAGGAGTTGAAATATTTAGTGACGATGACCTTCTAGCAGTTGTAGTTGGAGTTCAGGCTAGCCAAATCGATAATCCTAATTTCTTCATCTAATTTGTTATTGTCAGCTTCACGTATTTGGTAGTTGCTCTTCATTTATGTATGGGGAAAAACCAAAAATAGACCTTATTCACAAATCTTTTCTGGAAGCTCAATAGTCTGATGCACTTCCAACTACATTGTTTCTAGACCCGATGATGGGTCTTTTTTTTTGTAATGACTAGCCCGGCGGTTGGATCTGTCTTTTTGATGGCTGCGTTCGCGTAGCGTGGCCTAAAGGCCAATCGCACACCCTTTCCTCATCTCTACATTCCCTGGGTTTCTTGTTCAGGTACAGCTGCGATCGCAAACCCAAACCCCATCTCTACATGCCCAGCTCATCCCGTTGGTAATGTCTTAGTCATTATCGGGTAGTGGTTCTTCTGTTGTTGGAGTCTTGTAAGTGGGTAGAGACCGGATAAATTCCCTGATCAGTTCTGTTTTACCCCTGTGATACTGTTTACAATACTCCTCTAGTGCCTCAAATTCATGCTCTGGAAGTTTGAGGCTCATATTTTTTATTTTTGGCCTTGTCATGGATGCGTTTATAGTGTAATGTTTAAATAACGCTTATGACATTACCCAGTAAAGCTCATGACGTTACCAGAAACAGATAGTGTGATGGGAGTGAATGGTGCTCACTCCCATCACAACCGTGGTAGGAGAGGAACTCCTACCTGTTCTTTACAAGCTGCTTCTAGTTTATCTGAAAGGTTGTTCGCGTAGCGTGGCCTATTGGCCAAGGTTGTTGAAGGTTGTTCGGCGTAGCGTGGCCAATAGGCCAAGGTTGAATTCACTTCTGCCTTCTGCCCTCTGCCTTGTTTTCCCCAAAGTATAAGTATTCAACGTCTTAAACTATCCTTATGTTGCTATTAGCTAAATTATTTACCATTCTAACTTTTTAAATGTAACTAATTATTACAATATCTAAAATTTATCTCGATTTTTTTGAATTTCCACTTGACAACAACCATAGCCACTATTTATAATATAATCATGGCTAAAAGAGCCGCGCTTCTTGCTTGAGCGGGCACAAGCGCGGCTCTCTACCAAACTACAGTTTAGGTAACTCTATCATAATGGCAAAAAAGCGATTTATTCATCATCCCATCGATTATCACGAAGCGATGGAGCGTCTTGAGCAGCTTGGACAACAGAGGGAGCCAAGGCAGGAAAATTTGTATCCCTATTCGATCACGGAACGGGAGCAAATCTTGATTCGACTGTACAGTTACTACCAATTGGGCATGACACCGCAGCGTTTTTACCAAAAGTGGGACTTAACCCAGGAAGATCTAGCTTTGATCTGCTCTTGTTCCGCTCACACTGTTAATGGCTGGTTTAATACTAGATGAAGTAGTTGTCACGCCAGATGGTGGTGAACCAGTTCAAATTGCCAAAGGAGATTTGGTCACTTTCCCAGCTGGAATGTCTTGCACCTGGAAGATTATTTCTAATGTTAGAAAACACTATCAATTT
>NZ_JAAHGN010000857.1:0-3377 GCF_010672485.1 Moorena sp. SIO2C4
TTTCTCACTATAGCAATCCTATAGGATTGCTATATGCCCTAATCTTTATAATTACGTCGATCTCATTGATACCGTTCAATTCTATTCCCCTTATATTCCGGTATCACTGGGTCAAGACTGACCCAAAACTGTTCACCAAACCCACTTATCTCATAGGGGCCCACGACATGCGCTCCTACTTACAATTTTTATTTACTGCTGGAGCTACCAGAACACTAGCTGAAACCGAAATGGTGTTATCCCATGTCCAAATGAGATGTAAACCTGTATGGTCTTTTGTTCTTGTTCAATAAAACTCCGGATCTCTTTGCCCTCTTTCATTTTGCCTGTTGCGTGCATGGCTTTTTAAGCAAGAAGTACGTTTACAACCCAGATACAAACGCCCTTATCTGTTCCCATAGCGTGCGCGTAGGGCTAAGGCAGTTAGCTTCAATAACCTTATATGCTAACAAGAGTTTTTCTGAAAAACTGTCCGGAATTTACTAGCCAGGGAGAGAACATTTAATTGAAGGCAAGGAAAAATTAAAGTGATGACAACATCAAGTTAATTAGAGTTAATTATGAATTTATCATCAGCTGATTTCGGTGGCTCTGAACCAATGTTACAACAGGTTGCTCCAAATGTGTGGGGGATTGTCTATCGGATTAAAATGCGATCGCTCTTTAACTCCACCTCCAACCTGGGAAATTTACTTTTATCCCATAAGCGATGCAGAGGTGCCAAAAGGGGTTTCCCCCACTCGCGCTTTGCATCAAGACATAGAGTTTTACTGTTTACATCATCACGGGGATAAATTACACAGTTTACTATCTTGTTTTTATTAATTCAATAAAGAATTAAAGTTTTATTAAAATCTCCGAAAATTAGTTTAACTATGGGATGAATTAGGCTACAGTTAAATTAAATAAAATAACTTGAATTGAACCTAGCATTACTTACTATAAAGTAGGATATTATTCATAACAGTATAAATGCTGTAATTAAGTGCTGTAATTAAGTTTAAAAAATAGCAATATTCACAAACTATTCACACATTTTTTATACAGTTAAATTGTGAATATAGGCGCATAAAAATAGGTCTAAATAAAGAGATGGTAGGCCGGATTTGGTACAAGTGGTTCGGACTAAAATTTAAATGCCTAATTGCTTACAGCAATTATAAACAATTATAAATAGGTGGCGAAATCTAGCGGGAGTAGGATGACCACACTACCAATCATTTTGGCAATCATTTTGGCAATCATTTTGGCAATCATTTTGGCTTTATAGATTTTTACCACTCGTTTATAAACCCTATCTCAAGCAATACTAGCTTACCACGAACTCTTCAAACTGATCAAATTGTTCATCTACTATACCCTGACTTTACTAAAAATAACAAGGCATGCAGAGGTGCGACCCATGGCGAATTTAATTCGCCTACGGAAAACGCACCATTACCGACCTGCGGGGGTTCCCCCCACTCGCGGTTTGCATGGCTGACAAGGTCACGGCTAATTAACCATAGAAATCTGGGCAATTACTCTCAATCCATTAATTATAAGTCCAGATAATTACCTCACTAGTTTTATATAACAGCAATAATTAATTGGAGAATAAAAAATCATGAGTTTGGATTGTACTATCTCAAAATCTTCAATTGTAGTAGCAGCTCAAGAGCAACTATCTTCTGATATTGGAGGAGAAGCAATCATCCTCGACATGAAGTCGGGAGTTTACTATGGCTTGAATACCGTAGGTGCTAGCATCTGGAATCTGATCCAGGAACCGAAAACTTTAGATGAAATTCGCAATGCACTGCTAGCAGAGTACGAAGTTGAGCCAGAAAAATGCGATCGCGATCTGTTGGCATTACTCCAAGAATTCGCAGCAGTTGGGCTAATTGAGGTAAAAGATGAAGCGGTTGCGTAAGTTCTTGCGCCTTACTAGTAGAGAACGTCAACTTGTGATTAACACGTTCATTTTACTAGGATTAATCAGACTAGGGCTATGGTTACTACCATTTCACAGATTGCGGCAACTGGTAGCAAAAATCAGTCAGCCATCACCTCAAGCTCAAAGCGTAAACCAAACTAACCTAAGCAAAATTGTCGGAGCTGTTAATCTCAGCAGTCGCTACATGCCAGGTGGTGTTAAGTGTTTAGCTAGAGCATTAACCACACAAGTACTAATGAGTCGCTGTGGTTACTCCCCTCAACTCAGAATTGGTGTTGCCAAAGGGGAGGGAGGAAAATTAGAAGCTCATGCATGGGTGGAAAACCAAGGACAGGTTGTGATCGGCTATCTCAGAGACCTTTCACGGTTTACTCCACTACCATCGTTTAAAGGAGGCAAACTATGAGTGGCATTGTAGGGATTTACTACCTCAACCAAGAACCAATAGACCGGGAAAATATTGGGCAAATGTTAGATATCCTTGCCCACCGGGGACCAGACGGAGCAGATATCTGGTGCGAGGGGTCTGTTGGTCTCGGTCATCGGATGCTTTGGACTACTCCTGAATCGCTGCTGGAAAAGTTACCTTTAGTTAATCACTCCAAAAATTTAGTGATTACTGCTGATGCTCGGATTGATAATCGAGAAGAACTGATTGTTGCTCTAGAGTTGAACGACCGTCCAGCAGAAAAAATTACCGATAGCCAACTGATATTAGCCGCTTATGAAAAATGGGGAGAGCAGTGTCCAGAAAAACTATTAGGTGACTTTGCCTTCGCTATCTGGGATAAGCACAAGCAGATCCTCTTCTGTGCTAGAGACCATGTTGGGGTTAAGCCTTTCTATTACTATCACCAATCCGGTCAAGGGTTTATTTTTGCCTCTGAAATCAAAGCACTCTTCTGTTTACCCTTCGTGCCAAAGCGTCTTAACGAAGTCAGGATGGCTGACTATGTCGCCCTGATGATGGAAGACAAAGTCATCACCACCTATGACGAGATTCTGCGGCTTCCTCCTGCTCACACCATGGTCGTTAGTCAGTCAGGAATAGAGCTAAACTGTTACTGGTCTCTAGACCCCAATCGTGAGCTAATATTAGACTCTGACGAAGCCTATGCTGAAGCATTTCGTGACATCTTTACCGAAGCAGTTCGTTGTCGTCTCCGTAGTGCTTTTGCCATTGGTTCTCACTTGAGCGGTGGATTAGATTCTTCCTCAATCACTTGTGTAGCCAGGAAACTACTGGCTGAAACAGGAGATGCTCAATTGCACAGCTTCTCCAACATTTTTGACAAAGTCACGGAATGTGATGAACGTCCCTTCATCAATGCGGTTTTAGAACAGGGTGGACTTATTCCCCACTATGTCCATGCTGATCAGTTTGGTCCGCTGTCAGACGTTGACGAAATTTGGGAGTATGAAGACGAAGCCTTACTTGGCC
>NZ_JAAHGN010000858.1:0-3377 GCF_010672485.1 Moorena sp. SIO2C4
TTTTTGATACTGAATTTCGCCCCCCTAGCCCCCCAAATTTGGGGGGGACTAGAATCCAATTTGATGGCAAAAGTCCCCCAAAATTGGGGGATTTAGGGGGCTTTAATGTAGCAAATGATACTTCTCAGACAACCTCTAAATCTCTTAGTATAAAGTACTTACGAAAACTCAAAACTCAGCACTCAGGACTAAATTTTTGGAGTACTACTATCCTCAGCAGGCTGCTACTGCTACCAATGTATCCTGGAGATGATGTATGGCGCTATCTATGGGAAGGGTATATTCAAACCTTAGGGTTTAGTCCATACCATTTGCCACCTAATGCTACTGAACTGATTCCCTACCATACGGAATGGTGGTCACTAATCAATCATCCTACTGTTTCTGCTATCTATCCACCAGTAGCGCAATTAGGTTTTCGGATGTTAGCGCTGATTGACCTTAAGGTTTGGTTATTCAAAATTGCATTTATCTTAGCTGACTTATTAATCTGTTGGTTACTCAGTCGTCGATTTGGTTATCACCAGGCAATTTTCTATGCCTGGAATCCTTTAATAATTTACTCCTTTGCTGGTGGTGCTCATTACGACAGTTGGTTTGTTTTCCCCCTAGTTGCAGCTTGGTTAGTCTTTGACCGAAAAACAGAGAGTTTAAGGCAGACAGAAATAACAGAAATAGAGGAAAAGTTGGAGATTGGAACAGTAGCAGAAAAATCCTCATTTCCTAACCCATTGATGTCTTCATCGGATCACTCCCTGACCTGGTGGCACTGGATTGCTTCGGCTTTGCTGGTAGGAATTAGTATGGCAGTGAAGTGGATGTCTTTGCCAATTTTAGGGTTTCTGACCTGGCAAGCTTTCCGAAAAGTAGGGGTAAAACTAGCAATAGTAGTGCTATTGTGCGGTTTCTTACCTTTTGGCATCACTGCTCTCCAATTTTGCTCTAGTGGAGAATGTCCTTTGATTCCTACTGGATCAGTGTTTGTGTCCCATGGTCGCAGTGCGGAATTGATTCCTTATATTGTTAGCGAATATTGGGAACCCTCTCGCTGGGTTAATTGGATTTATGCTTTTCCCCTAGGCTTAACGGTAAGTTGGCTAATTTTGCGATCGCGCAATTTTCAACAATTCACCGAATGGTACTTTTTTTCCCTGCTAATCCTATCTCCGATTATCCATGCTTGGTACTTCACTTGGATAATTCCTTTTGCTGTTCCTTATCGGAATCTGGGAGTACGTTTAGTCAGTATCTCTGCTTTTATTTACTTTGTACTTCAGCATCGCATGGCTTTAGGTAACTACAGCTGGTATCTAACTCCTCAGGAGCGATGGTGTTTATGGTTACCCTTTGTTTTGGGTT
Organism: Moorena sp. SIO2C4; assembly: GCF_010672485.1. NCBI lineage: Bacteria > Bacillati > Cyanobacteriota > Cyanophyceae > Coleofasciculales > Coleofasciculaceae > Moorena > Moorena sp. SIO2C4. Next base: position 1,360 of record NZ_JAAHGN010000858.1, read on the forward strand.
GGTTGTGGACCCATTACCGCAATCCTAATGTTGCTCTCAACCAAAACTCAGATTGATTAGCTTTAATCAAAATTGCCTAGGTCAAGGTAAGCTATCAGCTATCAGCTATCAGCTATCAGCTATCAGCTATCAGCTATCAGCTATCAGCTATCAGCTATCAGCTATCAGCTATCAGCTATCAGCGATTAGCGCTACGCGCACGCTTCTTGAGGTGCTATCAGCTTTTGAATAAAACAGGTAAGCATTGCTTTAATCTGAGTTACATCTTTTGAATAAAACAGGTAAGCATTGCTTTAATCTGAGTTACATTAGCTGACGGCTGACGGCTGACGGCTGACGGCTGACGGCTGACGGCTGACGGCTGAATGCTTACAGGTCAAGCATCTTATCAGCTAAGTCATCTGAATTACTATGAATACATCCAAGAGATTACTAACCCTAGTTCCAACCCTGATTATCCTGACAAGTTGTACACTTTCCGTACCGATAAATAAAGCACCAGCAAAAGAGTCCCAAGTACAAGTAAATAGAGGCTCTGACACAACTCTATTGAATTATGACGACTATGCTACTGTCCTAAAAACCCATGTCAACAATAAAGCGCTAGTTAATTACCAAAAATTGCAGCAAAATCCAGAGCAGCTGGAGACATTTAATGCCTCCTTAGGTGCTGTTGAGCCTAGCACCTATCAGTCTTGGGATGAAGCAGAAAAAATTGCTTTTCTGATAAATGCTTACAACTCCTTTACTCTAGAATCCATTATTGACCAAAACCCGCTCAAAAAGAGTATTCGGGATATTAAAGGAGTCTGGAAAGGACGCGAATTCAACATTACTGGAGAATCTAAAACCTTAGATAATATTGAACACAAGACACTGCGTGCGGAATTCAACGAACCCCGAATTCATATGGCTTTAGTTTGCGCCGCTATCAGTTGTCCTCCCTTAAGAAACGAACCTTATACTGGGGAAAAAATCGATCAGCAACTGGATGACCAGACACAGAATTTTCTAGTTAGTCCCCATGGCTTTCGTATTGACCGTCAAGAAGGTAGCGTATATCTTTCTTCCATCTTTAAGTGGTTTGGGGAAGATTGGAAAAAAACCTATGGTGTCGATGACAAATTTACTGGTAACGCCAATCAACGGGCGGTGTTAAACTTTATCAGTAACTACCTTAGTCCAGAGGATCAGGAGTATCTTGAGCGGGGGAATTACAAGATAAAATATCTGAACTATGATTGGTCTTTGAATAAACAATAAGCTGTTAGGAATTTTTATGCCTAACAGCAAGGTAGAATGCAGAATGCAGAATGCAGAATGCAGAATGCAGAATGCAGAATGCAGAATTGACAAGAGTTTCAGGGGTGGTTTCCTGATTTAATAAAAGGCAGTTTAAATGCGGGACAGCTTAACCAATAAACAATAACCAATTAACCGGTTTATTGATTAATCATTATCGGTATCCGTGTAGGAATTGTGATAATTTTTGTTCCCTGTTCCCTTTGCTATCAGGATTTGTTATGGTTTGTTATTTTTTAAGACGTCTTTGGTAACAAGGCTAATCAAGTGGTATATTCCGCATTAATCCGGACATAGTCATAACTCAAATCACAACCCCAAGCCTGACCAACACCATGACCATTGCCCACATTAATCTGAATTAAAACCGTATCTTCTTTAAGATAAGCACCAGCAGCAGCCTGCTTGAGATAATCACTAGCCTGTTGACGGTCAAACCCTAAGGGTTGACCATTTTCCATCAGCAACACATCCCCTAACTGAATCCGCAGGTTTTCTTGCTCAAAGGGTACTCCTGCACGGCCAGCGGCTGCGGCAATTCTGCCCCAGTTTGGGTCTCGTCCAAAGATGGCAGACTTGACCAAGGATGACCCAACAATCGTCTTAGCAATTTGACGAGCCCCTTTATCATCCGGTGCGCCAGTGACTTGGACTTCAATCAAACAGGTTGCCCCTTCTCCATCCCGTGCGATCGCTTTTGCCAAATGCTGACATAC
>NZ_JAAHGN010000859.1:0-3372 GCF_010672485.1 Moorena sp. SIO2C4
TCTGCCAATCGCTCTTGTAGGGTGCGTTCGATTACACAAGAGCTATCAAGACATTTATTGACAAAATATCACAGAACGCACCATCCCTTACTGGGATTAATTCAAAGTTAAATTTTCATTTTTAACTTTGAATTAATCCCTGAATCTTGCTAATAATTCCTCACGGGATAGCTGAGATAACTGTAAAATTAAAGCGGAAAATTCTTGATTAGATAAGGACAGCATTGGTTCAATAATACCTCTAAGTTGGTCATCAATAGAATTAAACCGAACTCTCAACAAGTTTTCGATAATCGCAGTGCGCTCCATCCTCAGACCCTGCTGCATACCTTGTTGTATACCCTGCTCTATACCTGACTGAGTAGCAGCTTCTAATTTTTCTAATAAAAGTGGTGATAACCGCATAATTAACTCCCTGTCTTGCTGTTCTAATTCTGTACTTACTTCCAAGTTACTACGCAGAGAAGATAACAACAATAAAGTATTTTCCCGAAATTGATTTGTTTCTGGCAGTGCTTCTAATTCATCAATGGCCTGTTGTTGGACCCTGCCTCTGCCTAACATTCTCAACCATAGTGTGTCTAAGGTCTTTGGTAATTTATGTATTACGACTAATCCAGTCCTTAGGAAAGAGGGTAACAAATAAATCCCCTCACCCCAATGGTCCGGATCACTCTTAGCACCAAAGCCTTCTAATATTGCAGATGATGCTGTCGGGGTCAAAATCCATAATTTTGGGTAATTCTCTTCATTGAGGCGAGTATTCTCTCGATTCCCTTGACGAATAAAATCTGTGTGTACCTCTAATAATTTCAGGAGGCAAGTCCGAATTTCGTTAATAGTAACCGGATTTCTAAAGGGTTCAAACAAACAAGGCGTTGTAGCTAATTTCCCTAATAATCCTAAGGCTTCTGGGGAAGTTTGTGCTTGATTGGCCGGGGCAAAAAATACATCGACTTGTCGGATTTCGCTGCGGATTTCTAGGGGAGCCTGACATTCTCCAAATTGTGATAACAATTCTTCTAAATAATCTTTGGCAAATTGGTCGTGGATAAATCGGGTCATTAGATAAATATGTAGGGTGGGCACTTGTGCGATCATCTGTGATAAAATCTTAGATTTACAAACACAAGTGCCCACCATTATAGGTTTGAATTGGTAAGCATTGTTGTTGGCCAATATCGGTCGATCGCGATCAATATTTCCATCAATGCTCAATCTGAAACCTACTCATTAGGTGGATGCGGTGCCTACTTCAATCCAAATTGCTCTTGCTTCAACCAGATTCTCATTGTTCAAGCGCAGCGCTTGAATAATGAGGTACACAAGATTTTTTCCCTCTTGCCTCTTGCCTCTTGCCTCTTGCCTCTTCTCTGTTCCCTGTTCCCAGATCCGCTGTTCCCTAAAACCCAAAAACTTGTACCTCACCTAATTGAAAAACGCTATACTGTTGCTCGGCCCACTGGTGTTATTCCAGCAATATGAGTTCCACCATTGTTCCAAATGAAATGGTCGTTCCCAAAATTGATTTCGTGGATTATAGAGTGCAACATACTGCCCTGTCTGTGGATCAACTGCGTAGATTTTGCTCCCTTTGAATTCATTACAGCGATAACAGGAAGCAGCTAAATTTTCTCGATTGTCTGTTCCACGTTGTGAGCGAGGCCAGATGTGCTCCATGACTAGTGGTGTACCAGTCAACTGGGAAGAGGTTTTACAATATTCACAGCGAAAATTGGCTTCTTGAATTACGCGCCGTCGTAATTCAACAGATATGGTCATAGAATCACAGGTAAATCAATAAGTGCAGGAATCCGATGCCCTTTCCAACGTAGAACAGACCAGGCATAAGCTTTCCGCAGCATGAGACGATCGGCTGCTTGTCGCAACTCGGCGAGTTCGAGCCGTTCCTCCGGTGTCAGTTTCTCATCCTGATGTTTGTCTAGCAACTCAACACAGCGATGATGCTGATCAGGGTCTATTTCTGCTTGAGCAATGGTGAGTAGCTGTTCAGTATCTAGTATCTGAAGCTGTAATAACTCTGCTTGCATTTCTAAAGGTGCATTATCAACCGAAGGTGGCAAATTGCTAACTACACAATGCAGCTGCAAGTGTCTCTACACTTTGCTGCGTAGCTTTGGCAATTCGTGCCAGTTGGTGGAAGATGGGACGGCAGCAGATCGATCGTGATTTGTTGAGTTGTCATGTTCAATGGCTACTGGCTAGATACTGCGGTTATTGTAGCGAGTTTTTTCATCGTGCATCAAACACTTCAGGAAGCTAGGTGTGATCGCTGATGTAGGTTGGGTTGAAGAATGAAACCCAACATAATTCCCCTCAACACAACGTCTTCTCCTCCAGAGCCGGGTATCTGCTCTAACAAAATAGAACCTACAATTTAATTGGTGTGGCGGTCTGATGTTGTTGGGTTTCCGTTCCTATACCCAACCTACGATTGAATTGAGGTGGTGAGTGCGATCGCATCATCGATGGCGTACGGGTGGGGATTGCGTACACTGATGGGGATTGGTTAAAATTAAGAGGTTACTTATTGTCGGTGAGTAAAACCGTTTGCGCGTCTGACAAAGAAAAGAAAATAATTTCTCTTGGTGCGCATTCACGCTTGTCGGGAAACCCGACCGGGGTCGCACCGCTGAGAGTATCGGAGGGCGAAAATAGGGTAAAATCCATGAAAATTACATATACATATTGGAAAGAAGCGGATGGGATGTTCTTGGGCTATTTGAATGAATTTCCAGATCATTGGACACAAGGGGTTGATCTAGAAGAATTAAAAGAGAACTTAGCTGTACTCTATAGAACATTTACTAGTGAAGAAATTCCCGGAATTAAGAGAGTCGCAGAACTTGATATTGCATGAAAAGACGCGATTTAATTGCCTACTTATAAAAATCCGGTTGCTATTTGATTCGACATGGTGGGAAACACGATATTTACCATAACCCAAATAATGGACAAACGGAACCAATTCCAAGGCATCGAGAAATTAATGAGCGATTGGCTAAAAAGATTATCAAAAGCAAAACTCCAAGAAAATTAAATGCGAATAAAATAGCGCGAGCGGGTGGGAAGGGTGATCTCTGTTGTCGGTTGGGTTGAGTGCGTACGCTCTTGTAGGGTGCGTTCGATTACACTAGATCTATCAAGACATTGTTACTATCGCTTTGGTAGAGCTAATCTAATAAAAACGACAGTGGACGACTCATATTCTGAGCAAAGCCAAGGAGACCGCCATCGCGGTATTCGTAGAGTAATTTCCCCTGTGAATCGAATAAGAAGGTTCCCCCTCGCTGGGTCAGATAAGCCCCATTGGGTACATAAGTATTCCAGTGGCTTAAAACCTCTGTCATA
>NZ_JAAHGN010000086.1:0-12513 GCF_010672485.1 Moorena sp. SIO2C4
TGATAAATCAGTGCTGGTGTTTGATTTATCGGTCAATATCAGCGATACCAATCCTACCTCAAGCACCAGTGAAGTGATTGAAGAGGTGTTATCGGGTCAACAAACCAATATCATCCCTTTGCGCAAGGTCCTCGATACTCTAGATAAGGCAACTAAGGATAAGCGCATTGTTGCCCTCTACCTAGATGGATCCGCATCTAAAACTGTTGGCAACACTGGCTTGGCAAATCTCAAGGAGGTAAGGGAGGCTCTGGAGCGTTTCCGAGCTGCTGGGAAAAAAATTATTGCCTATGACGTGGATTTGGGAGAACGAGAATACTATCTTAGCTCGGTTGCGGATACGATAATTCTTAACCCGATGGGCGTTGTAGAAATCAATGGCTTGAACTCTCCCCAACTTTTTTTGACCGGAGCTCTCCAAAAGTATGGTATAGGTGTTCAGGTGGTTCGAGTTGGCAAGTATAAGTCCGCAGTTGAACCGTTCTTGCTCAAACAGCTGAGTCCTGAAAGTCGGGAACAGACTCGAGAATTGTTAGATGATCTTTGGGATGAATTTTTGACAACAGTGGGGAAAAGTCGTGAGATTACTCCCAAGACCTTGCAAGCGATCGCTAATACTAAAGGGATGTTGATCGCATCAGAGGCCAAAACTCAAGGTTTGGTGGATCAAGTTGGATACTTCGATGAGGTGATTGCTACTCTCAAGGAGCTTACTGGAGAAAAGAAAAAGGATAAATCGTTCCGGAAAATTAAGCTGGCTACTTACGCTAGAGCGAAAAGTCCTTACTCTAAAAATCGCAAGTCTAAGCATAAAATTGCCATAATTTATGCCGAGGGTAGCATTGTTGACGGTCAGGGAAACTTTGAGCAAGTGGGGGGTGAACGCTTTGCTAAACAGCTGCGCGAGCTACGGCTGGATAAAGATATTAAAGCAGTAGTGCTAAGGGTTAATAGTCCTGGTGGCAGTGCTACAGCCTCTGAGATTATTCAACGGGAAGTGCGGCTTATCCGTGAGGAAAAGCCAGTGATTGTGTCGATGGGCAATGTGGCAGCTTCTGGTGGCTACTGGATTTCTACCTATAGCGACCGAATTTTTGCTGAGCCAAATACTATCACTGGTTCTATTGGTGTCTTTGGTGTACTTTTTAATATCCAAGAATTAGCTAACAACAATGGTCTGACCTGGGATATTGTACAAACAGGTTCTTTAGCCGATATTCAAAGTACTGTCCGTCCCAAAACAGACCAAGAGTTGGCAATCTACCAAACCATGGTTAATCAGATTTATGACCAGTTCATTGACAAAGTAGCAGAGTCACGTAAATTGCCTAAGGGCAAGGTGAAAGATATTGCTCAGGGACGGGTTTGGTCAGGTATAGACGCCAAAGAGATAGGTTTAGTTGATGAGATTGGGGGTATTAATGATGCTATTAAGTATGCAGCTCAGCAAGCTAAGTTAAAGGATGATTGGAAAGTAGAAGAGTATCCAAAAATTCCTAGTTTCGAGGAAAGGATTCTGGAGACGCTGACTAATGATGTTAGGGTCACAAGCCGACAATTACCTGAGCCACTAACTACAGAATTACTAAAGCTAAAAGAGGATTTGGCAATTTTAACAACCTTCAATGACCCGAAGGGGATTTATTCTATTTTACCGTTTAACTGGCGGGTTGATTAAGGGTTGAACGCTTAGCGTGGCCTTTTGGCCAAGGTTGTATGTCACAATGCATAATGCAGAATTAAGAATGTAAAATTTGCAATTCTACATTCTACATTTTTAATTCTTAATTAAAAAATGTTGTTCGCCCAAGGCGATTCGGTGTAGGGTAGGATTAAATGTGGTTTACACTATTTGCCCCGTTCCCGATTCCCGATTCCCTCTTAAAATCGATACTTGCGAATCTGCTGTTTAGAATCCTTACTTACCAGAGCCCAGATTCCGATTGGTAAAGCATTCCCTTGAGCATCCACCTTAATTTCCATCACAATTGGTGGTGGTGATATCGGTAGGTTAGAGTTCTCTTGCCTAGCACTATTTAATTCTTCATTAATTTGTTCCCGTTGGTCTTCTGGCATATAGTAAGTTTCCAATCCGTACTCAATCGAGCCATAGTTAGCAACACCTTTGAGGGGAATCTGATTAGCTGGTAGTCGGAAAGGTAATTTGGCACTTAAGCCTACTGGTTTCCAGGGTATTGGTAGTTGAGTTGAGTTGGATGAGTCTGGTGCTTCTAAAATTAGGTAAAAACGGGTACCAGGCTTGATAAAGGTTACCTTGTTGCCATTAGGTTGTTGCTTGGGCAATTTTTGCCAGCCAGGAAGATTGCGTAAGTTGTCCTGATTAGAGATATCGTATCTTAGAGTTTGGGAATAGCCTCGCAAAAGTTCGTAAGGGTCTACTGGCGCTGTCTGAAGGATGACAGTTTTTCCAGTCACTGTAGTGTAAATTGCCTGGGTGGGAACAGTAATAATTAGTGCGGTTTGAAATAAAAGAGGTACCCAGAATCGCCAGCTTGGTATAGGACGGGAATACTCAGAATTAATGCTCATAAGTCATAATTTATAATTCATAAATCATAATTCAGACTTCAAATAGCGCTCAAACCATAGTCCAGCACCAATAATACCTAGCCCACAGAGGAATAAGACTATGGATTTGACTAATAAACCAGTATCGTACTCCAGCATCCGGGTCAAAATTTGCAGCGTCAGTAGCACCATGCCACCCCAGAATAAACCTCGTTTCCCCTCTGCTAGTCCGGCGCGGATTAAACCGATGACGATTAGGAATAAAAGCAGATTGAAGATGAATACGGCTAATATGGGTAGAATACCAATACTGAGATGCCAATAGGGAACTAGGGCGCTGATCACAATCATAGTAGCCACAACCTTAGTTGTTGAGTCCACTCGACGCAACAGTTTTATCCACGCCCAGATCGTTAAGCTACCTAAAATGACACTATCAATCACGGCAGGTTCCAAGAGTATTGAGGTGACGTCAACTAGGGGTTTGACTGATGGTGAACTATCCCATAACACGTGGAAAGACAAAAAATAAAATGATAGGCTGAGGAAAGTGATCCCAAGGGTGCGGGCTGTGCGATTAAATTCCTGGAGGTTGGGCTGAATTGTTCCCAGGAAATCCCCGTATGACCATAACAAGGCTGGTGGTAGGGCGCATGCGATCGCAGCAATCCAAGCAGGATTTGGCCATAGCTCGAAGTTGATCAAGTTCCATTCCAGGCCAGCAACTACTGCGATCGCACTTAAGCGAAACATCCATCGTGAACGGCACCAGTAAGCCAGGGGAATAAACAGTAAACCCGCAAACACTGGCATATGTTGTATGATTAGCCTTAGCCAAGACAACTCTGTGATTGCTAGAAATTCTGGCTGGGAGATTCCTCGCACATACCCTAACCCAATCAAGACCATTGCCAGCATCCCTAATCGGGTCAAGCGTAGGCTATAAGCCATGGCTAAGACTCCTAATCCCCAAATCAGGTATAACTGATAGAGTGGTCCACTGTGGTGGAACATTTGGGACATCAGTGCTATATTGGCTCCTAAAGTCAGGGCTCCTAAAAGTAATAAACCCTGTCCCAAACGGCAATGCCTACCTTGGGTTGGGTCTCGCCATAGATAAAAGCCAGCAATGTTGATCCCGAAGAAGACACTCAGAAGCAAGGTCACTTTCAACCACCGAGACCAGGCTTGCCAGTTGGCTGCCACAAAGGTGATCATGCCCAAGCCTAAGAGAAGACTGCCTAGTACTAGCAAAATTACGACGAATCGATTACGGGCCGCTACTTCCAGGTCACTAAATTGATAGCGTTCCGCTAATTGAGCGTATAGGCCAGCATCAATCAACCCTTCTGTTTGCCATTGTTGTGCTTCAAGACGTAACTGGTGACGAAATTTATCGGAAGGCATCACAACCTATTTTTTAGAGCTTAAGACTTTCATCTGGGAATATACAATGTTATAATCACTAACCGACTGAATGTTTGATTATGTCCATGATATGGTGTAAACATTCTGTAATAATTAGATTAGAGTAAGTAAAAAACTGTTAACTAGAATCGGAGCTAATGGTAAACCAGAGGTCAACGTGTGGGTCGTAGTAGCTCCGAACATGTGGTATATAGGAGTTTTGATTTTACTGCATCCGTCTGTTCAGTTGAGGTTGGTAAGGTACGTCAGAAGATTGTCTAGACGTGGTAAGTGTTCGTCGCTCAAATTTCTCCTTATCCACCCTAGTGACTGGTGTCAACAATTTTTTCCTTTTTTTTTGTTATAGCCCGGAGGTATCTCTAAATGTCTATTCGTCTGTACATAGGTAACTTACCTAAAGAAGAAGTAAACCGTGATGAGCTGCAAGCTATTTTTGCTGAAGCCGGTGACAACTTTAGCACAAAAGTGATTAAAGATCGTAAAACTGGTAAATGTCGGGGCTTTGGCTTCGTCACAGTGTCAACGGATGAGGAGGCTGATCAATTCATTGAAAAGTTCAATGGTCTTATGTTCAAGGATACTGCCTTGAAAATTGAAAAAGCCCTGCCACGATCTAAGAATCAAGAGAAAGAACCATCTAAGGAGAAAGAAAAACCCAATCAGGCATCAACCTCATCTACCAGCAACAATCCTCCCCCTCGCCGTAACAACAACAAGAATAAGTCTAATAAGCGTAAGCATCAACAGACTACATCTGACCCCGGTGGAATTCAACCCGATCCCCGTTGGGCTAAGGAATTGGCAAAGCTGAAAGAACTGTTATCGGCTCAAACCACTAACTCTTAAGTTGGGATACATCTAACTGATTTCCATTACCAATTCTGGTAAGATTAGCCCTACGTCCTACCCGTCAGGGAGGCGTGGGCTTATTATAATTTCTCAATAAAAGATCTAATCACCAAGTGCCTGGGTTTGACCAGTCTGCTGATAGTACTGCTGATAATACTACTTCAATAGTTCGATATCTGACTCATTCTGGCAGACAGAGAGTCTTTTATTTTTTTTGGTTCATGATCAGTGCCAAATCCCGATAGGTTTATGGTCATTTAAAAGGGAGATCAGGTAATTTTGGATCGTCTGTTACCCAATCGATTTACAATTATCAGTTGTGAACTAAAACTTAAGTTTTAACCACTAACAACCACTAACCACTAACCACTAACGTTGTTATGAGTGCAGAAATTGACCCCATTAAGCTAATGAAACAGGAAGTTGGCAAAGCAGCTGCCAAGCGGGTGCAGTCGGGAATGATTGTGGGGCTAGGCACTGGTTCAACGACTGCCTATGCAATTCAGTTTTTAGGCGATCGCTTAAACTCTGGAGAAATTAAGGATATTGTAGGGATCCCCACCTCTTTCCAGGCAGAAGTCTTGGCGAAACAGTACGGCATTCCTTTGACTACCCTCGATGCAGTGGATCACATTGATGTAGCGATTGATGGTGCTGACGAAGTTGATCCCCAGAAAAATTTGATTAAGGGGGGTGGCGCTGCCCACACCCGTGAGAAAATTGTAGATTCCCTGGCCAAACAATTTATCGTAGTGGTGGATAGCACTAAAATAGTTGAAAACTTGGGGTCTACCTTCCTATTGCCTGTAGAAGTTATCCCGATGGCAATCACACCAGTTATGAATGCTATTCAAAAGCTAGGGGGTAAACCGGAACTGCGCATGGGGGTCAAAAAAGCTGGACCAGTGATTACGGATCAAGGGAATATGGTCGTTGATGTTAAATTTGACGCCATTGATAACCCAGCTGAGCTAGAAAAAACTATCAATAATATTCCTGGTGTTCTGGAAAATGGTTTATTTGTTGGGGTTACCGATCTGGTTCTAGTTGGAGAAGTTAAGGATGGTCAGACCGTGATCCGGGAAATTTAACAACTCCAGCACTAAAGCTTGAAGGTGCCGTGGGATTATTGCTTGATAGGAATACTCTTGATAGAAATACTCAGATATTTCTCCCAAGCCAAGGCAATTAACTGTATCTCCCACGGCTTGACTCATTTTTGGATGTTGCTTAATAATAGAAGGATTGTAAGAGTTTTGTGGAATAGGCATCTTGCCTGTTCGGCGATCTTTTGGGGCGGGCAGGATGCCCACTCTACTCCTATTGATTCAAAGATTCAGCAACGCCAATTTTTTAGCTATTTGAGCTAGAGAGTCGTTGATTAGACTTTGTCGAGCTTAGCCACCAGCGGCAAAGGTGAGCATAATAACTGCTGAAAGCAACATACCAGGACTTAGTAACAGAACTAACATCAAAAAATCATGGGATTCCATAATCGTAAACTCTCCTAACTGCTTCTTTACTACCCTAACCTGGGAGAAATGCTAATCCCGGAAAATCAAGAATTTATCAAGAATTCGTAAGCGGTCAGCGGTCAGCGGTCAGCGGTCAGCGGTCAGCGGTCAGCGGTCAGCTTCAAAAAAACCTCGTTCGCGTGTGGCACAGGCTTTGGCCTTGGCCTTTTGGCCTTTTGGCCACGCTACGCGAACGGCCACGCGTGCGCGTTTGGCCACGCTGTGCGAACGACGCTGGGATTTAACTCAGCATTAAACGAATGCTTACCTCTTTGATTCAAAAGCTGTTCGCGTAGCGTGCGCCTAGCGCATTAGCTTATAACTGATAAATAATAGTTGATAGCTTACCTTTACTTTTGCTTTATTACCGATTTCAGCTATTAGCTAAACTTGTTACTATTATAACTATAAAATTGTAAATATTTATTAAAAAAATATAAATTATCCTGATTTTTTTTATTTTATACTTGACAACAACCATAGCCAATGTTTATAATATAAACATACCAAAAAGAGCCGCGCTTTGCGGGTGTCAACGACAAGCGCGGCTCTTTCCCAAACTACAGTTTAGGTAACTCTATAATAATGGCAAAACAACGATTTGTTCATCATCCCATCGATTATCACGAAGCGATGGAGCGTCTTGAACAGCTTCGACAACAGACGGAGCCGAGGGATGAAAATATCTATCCCTATCCGATCACGGAGCGATGCAGCGCGGTCTTGGGGGTTTCCCCCATGAGCGACTGCATCAAGAAGCGAGAGCAAATCTTGATTCTACTGTACAGTTACTGCCAATTGGGTATGACACCCCAACGGTTTTACCAAAAGTGGGACTTGACTCACGAAGATATAGCTTTGATCTGCTCTTGTTCCGTTCACACGGTTAATGGCTGGTTTTCCACCAGTCGTCGCTGTTACCCTCCCACTGCTGGTCACTTGCGCCATCTGGCGATTATGGATTTTTTGTTGGAGGATTTTGAGACTATTCCGAAGGAGTTATTGGAGCGACTGCATCAAGACAACGATTGTGCTTGAAGGAGGGCAGAATGTAGAATTTAGAATTTAGAATTTAGAATGTATAATTCTACATTATAAAACGATTTTGGTTTGCGATTCTCCTAGGAGAATCGCACCTAATCAAACTGCTGCGATCGCCTTTGGCGCACCTCCAGGACATGCTCCCAACAAATCAGGTTATAATTCCTTGTAATTTAAGTTTGAAACCGGGAAGCACTGCTTCTCCAGATAACTCGTTGGGATTATCTATAACCTCAGTTTTTTGTCCTGACCGATAGATTTCAACCCGTCGATTCTGAGGGTCAATCAGCCAACCTAAGCGCAAGCCATTGTCAATGTATTCTTGCATTTTTGCTTGTAGCTCCTTGAGACTGTCAGACTTTGATCGCAACTCAATTACGAAATCAGGACAAACTTTAGGGAGCGATGCAGCGCGGTCTTGGGGGTTTCCCCCATGAGCGACTGCATCAAGACAACGTTTGTTTTTGTTCCTCGGTGAGTGCATCCCAGCGGTGACGTGACACCCAAGAGCTATCAGGGGAACGATTCGAGCCACTGGGAAGTTCAAATCCGGTAGAAGAGTCAAATGCTTCTCCTTTTTCTGGGTTTTCCTCATACCAATTTCCTAATTGCCTGGTAATACTAAGATTTCTTTTACCGGTTTCCCATCCTGTTGGTGGATTCACAATCAATTTTCCTTGGGCAGTTCTTTCTAATCTCAGGTCTCGGTTAGCAGTGGCTAATTGTTCAAACTGTTGGTGATTTACTTTGAGGTCCAAAGATGGTGGAACTATTAGCTTCAGTAGGGGGTCTAGTTGACTTGACATAACCGTTAATCCTGGCAATTGAGATATAACGAGGGAGCAGAAGATAAAGAAGTCACTTCGGGTAATTACATTGGGATTTTGGGGAGTTTATATAAGTCGCGATCGCTTAATGGATAATTGAGTAAGGATAAAAAAGGTTGGGCAATCTGCGAACATTTATCTTTCTGTTAATTTTTGTCCTGATTCAAAAATTTTATCGGCGACATCCTGCCCAAGATTCTACATCATCCTCCGACCAAGGCAATGGTGGATTGCTGCTATAGTCAATAAAATAGTCGTAGCCTAACTGGTCATAAAGCTGATCCACCAATGTCTGTAATTGTACCATTGGTTCGGTATCCCCAGGAAGCAGGGGAAGCGGAAAAGAGGGAATGCGATCGCTTAAACTAAATGGATAGCACTAATTCACCTTAGGGGCAATCAATTCCTGACCCGCCTGATAAAGGGTGAGTCCCTTAACCGTTTCCTCTAAGGGAGCCTTGCCTCACACCAAATATCAGCTGATATAGCTGATAAAGCTACCGAGTAAATTCCAGAATCTTTTCCCTAGCCAAGCAGATAAAACTCCACAGTAAATGGAGAAGCCGATGCTTAAAAGCATTATGGTGTTCAAAGATATCTCTACATGCCAAAGCCATCGATAGATAGACATGATAGCGATGCCCGCCAGTAATCCGGCAGCCGCACCTGCTGCCGTTTGAGTTAATACTTGTATTGCAGTACGTTGAGTCTTTTCTGTTTCCATAACTAGAGGCTCCTCGTTAGTATCGTTTGAATTCTGACGGGACACACAGCAGTGTGCCCCCAATCTCAATCTATTCAATTACTTCACCTTGGATGCAATCAATTCCTGACCCGCTTGATAAAGTGTTAGTCCGTCAACCGTTTCATCTGCTGACAAATTGAATTGAATCGTGATATCTGCAACCTGAGCCAAGAATTTAGTTTCTGAAACAGGGTAAAGAGTAAACGCTTCCTGCCCTGTGGCTTGGGCGAGTAGTTGTTCGTCCTCGACTCGAATAGCGATCTGCATATTAGGGAGTAACTCGTAGGTTCCCAAATAGCGGTTGTAAATTGCTGGGTCAAGCTCAACAATCTCAGGCTCACTGGATTCATTAACTGTGACAGTGTCAATATCAACAGTTAATTTTTCTAGTTTAGCTTGTACCTCTGAAGACATCTCGGCCTGGTAACGTCCGCCCAGGTGTTCAGCTAAAAACTTCTCTAATGCAGCTGTCATGGCCAGCGAGTTGATCTCCTTACGGAAACCATGGCCTTCATCGGGGGCAATCAAATATTCCACCGGTCGGCCTAAATCTCGCAATGCGGCCACAATTTGGTCCGATTCCGCTTGCTTAACCCGGGGATCCTTGGCTCCTTGAATTACCATTAGTGGGGCCTGAATTTGGTCGGCGGAAAACAGGGGTGACTGGGCTTTTAGACGGGAGCGATCGCTCGGATCATCCGGATCTCCCAGCCGCAGAGCAAAGGTAGCCTTCATCGATTCCCAATAGGGGGGAATTGACTTGAGCAAGGTAATCAGATTCGATGGCCCCACATAGGATACGCCAACGGCATAGATATCTGGTGTAAATGCCAAACCAGCTAGGGTGGCATAGCCTCCATAGGAGACACCAAAAATTCCCACACGCTCGGGATCGGCAATCCCTGCATCAATCAGATACTGCACGCCATCCGTCAGGTCATGCTGCATCGCACCCGTGCCCCATTCGTTGTTACCGGCATTGAGAAAAGCTTTACCATAGCCAGTAGACCCTCGAAAGTTGGGTTGGAGAACGGCGTAACCGCGATTAGCCAGAAACTGGGTAAACCGCTTGTACCCCCACATATCTCGTCCCCAAGGTCCACCGTGGGGCATGACAATCACCGGTAAGTTCACTGGGTCTACCCCCTGGGGCAGGGTCAGATAGGCTGGAATCTCTAGACCATCACGGGCTGTATAGCGGATCGGCTGCATGGTGGCCAAATGTTCCCTGGGCAGCTCTGGCCGATCATCGTAGAGTTTTTCCAGGGTTTGAGTACTACGATCAAATAGATAAGTAGACCCGGGATTCACATCGCTCCGGGTTCCAATCAACGCAAAGCGATCATCCAGGGTAAGGGATTGCAACACAATATCAACGTCGGGCAGTTGTTGTTTCAGAAAGGCTAGATCAGCCGCTATCTTGTCGTTTTGAGGATAGATGCGGATGCGATCGCCAATATAGGAGGTAGCAATCAACTCATCAGTCGCTTGTGAAAACACTGCACCCCCAAAATCCACCTGGTTTTCAGGATCAACTTCCACGACCTGACTCTGTTGGCTTTCGAGATTAAGCAGCTCTAACTGGATTAAATTCCCATCCCGATTGCTGATCAGATACACCCGTTGGCCATCTTTATGAAAGCGAATGGGGACACAGGTTTCTTCAATTCGACAGGTGTAAACAGGTGTTAATCCATCTTTTTGCACCGCCAGAATCTCATGCCCCCCTTCCAGGGTTTGGCGATAGCCGATGCGCACATTACCGTCTAAATCCGTTGTCCAGAGGGCAATATTATCGTCATTTTGAATCAACAGCGTCCGCTCGCCTGTTGTCAAATCCAAACGATAGACATCATGAAACTGGGGATTGCGCTCGTTAAGACCGATAATGATGTGGTTGGGAGTCCGTTTAGGAACGCTATATATACTGGCCGTAATCCCCTCTACAGGGGTTAAATCGCGGGTTACCGGGCTAGTCTCACCTAAAGATTTAGCTTCAACCGCATAAATGTGAAAATTCTCATTGCCCCCTTTATCCTGGGCGTAGAGAATGTAACGACCATCGGCGCTCCAAAAGTAAATTATAATTGGGCTTTCAGCATCAGCCGTGACTGGACGAGCAGCTTCCATCGGTTCATTGATGCCCTTAACCCACACATTGATCACGCCGTCTAGAGGTTTTTGAAAGGCCAGAAACTGACCGTCGGGGGAAAGCTGGGCACCCGTAATCTCTGGATCGCCAAAGAATAGTTCCCGCTGAAGTAACGGTGCTACAGCGGTCTGACTTTCAGCAGCGCTAGCAGTTTTTGCCGTTAGGGGCAGCGGTGGATTGCCAAGGCTAAAACCCATCAAACTAATAGACATCATCAAACCTGCACCAAATTGAAATTGTTTCATGACAAACCGTATCCTCTGAAGAGTTGCTTATAATTCAATATTAAACAGGCCATTTCAAACTGACTATAGCGAAAGGTCATATGGATACATGACGTTTGTCATGGAAATTTATCCATAAGTTTCATAAGCTGTAGAAGCAGTCATAAGCATTAGGTAAGCTGATGTCAGCTCGGACAACTCCTCAGGTTTCCACCATTAATCCTTCAATTCCTAAAATCCTGCGCTATCTGGAATGGGCATGTTTGATCATGACCATCCTGCTATTGCTGTTCCTCATCCTGAATAAATCATTGTCCAACGAGACCAAGGGCAGTGACTACCTAATAAGCTTTTGTGTATTGGGAGTTTTGGCCATTCTGAGCTTTTTCTTTCCAATCCGTCGCCCCATGTGGCAGCGACGAGTTTATGTCTTTGCCGGAATTTCCTGTGTGTTGGTGACAATAATCTTTAGTGATGCCGGTCTCGGTCTCTTTGTCTTTCTATACTTAGCCAAAAGCTGTTTTCTGTTGCGTCGTCGGGACGTGATCATCACGGTTGTTTTAGTCGGCATTACCTGGCATGTAGGTTTTGCGTGGCGGTTAACGAATGATTTACTAACTGATCTCTCAAAACCGATTGCAGAGCAGCAAGCTCGCTTTGAAAAAAACCTACAAACCCTTCAAGAGACTCCCCAAGTATTTATTGCGCAACTGATTTTCACTGAACTTGTAGTCTATATTTCTCTGAGTGTGCTAATTACGCTGCTTTGTTTAAGCTTAGTGGCTGAGTACAGGAGTCGTCAGCAAGCAATCGCTTTAACTCAGGAAGTTGAATTGCTAGCCGCAGATTTAGAACGCACCCGCATTGCTCGCGATATTCATGATTCATTGGGGCATACTTTGACCTCCCTTGATGTGCAGCTAGAATTAGCACAACGACTCTACGAACGAAACTCTAATCAGCTTCAACCAGCGTTAGACACGGCCAAACTGCTGGCCAGCCAATCCTTACAAGAAGTGCGTCGGGCAGTGACCACCATGCGAGAAGAGACCTTTGATCTCAATAAGGCCCTGCCACAGCTGCTGGAATCTTTTACATCCAACCCATCCATAACGGTTAAAAGCAAAATAGATTTGCCCCAGCTGCCGTTACAAACCAATCATCAGCTTTACTGTGTGGTTAAGGAAGGATTGGAAAATATCCA
>NZ_JAAHGN010000860.1:0-3366 GCF_010672485.1 Moorena sp. SIO2C4
TTTGCGTTCGCCACTGATAATTACAGAGGTTGTCACATCACCATAGCGGTCAGGAAGATTGGCGTAATACTTTAAAATATTTTCTAGGGTTTCACGCCATTGTTCTAAACGTTGATTGGTGGTTTCCATTCGATAATTTCCTCAAAATTTACACCGAAAAAAAGTACTGGAACTAAAACCAGGACTGCGATTAACGACAACTGGCTTTACTTTAATTTATCAAAAAAATGAATGATTATACTGAAAACTTCCCTTTAGACAAAGAGTTAACCTTAAGCGAGTCCTCCAATCCCTTAACCATTCCCACAACTTCCCTATCCCTCACCAAACAAAACGACCAAATCATCGAATGTCGTCTTACCTTCCACGTAACTCCCGAACTTTATCACCGCATCGACACCGAAAAACTATTCAACCTCAAACCAGAAGTACGGGCACCCATGAGTGGTGGTAACTTTCTCCCCAGTGGTGATATCCAAATTGAAACCACTCTCCAACCGGATTTACTGCCACAGCTATTAGAAAAGGCTTCCACCGCAGAAGAAGCTGCTAACTACCTGCTTCAGCTTTGTCAACAACCCGAAAACCCCTTAACAAACAAACTACTCAACACCGAAAGCTGGCTATGCTTATCCGTCAAACAACAACAACCAAACGGTGAAGTGGGTTATAACACCTTCTGGAACTACCTTAATCCTTCCACCATTAACGACCCAGAAGCCACCAGCGAAGAACTTTCCGCAGGAATTGTTAACTTTTTCCAAGAATGGACCCAAGCAAATTTAGCTGAAGCTACCCAAAACGCTACCTCTGAATTTCTTGAGGGAATTAGCAGCGTTTTCAACGAATTAGTTGATGAAACATTCTCTGAAACGGAAGAAGATACCACCACAAACCAATCAATATTTACGGCAATAGTTAACTTTTTTGAATCAGATCAATGGCAATTTGTCAAGATACCAGAAACATCAGCCTTGCGTCTTTTATTTCGGGGTGAAAACGGACAATGGACTTGCTACGCCCAAGCCAGAGAAGAACACAGACAATTCGTTTTTTATTCAATTTGTCCCGTTAAGACTCCAGAAAACAAGCGCTTAGCCATCACAGAATTTATCACTCGCGCCAACTATGGCATGATTATGGGTAATTTTGAATTCGATTTCGACGATGGAGAAATCCGCTACAAAACCAGCATTGATGTAAAAGAGGACAATCTTAGTTTTGCTTTAATTAAACCAATCGTTTACGCTAACGTCATGACAATGGATGAATATTTACCAGGAATTATGGCAGTAATTGAATCAGAGGTGGAAGTGAAAGAAGCGATTTTGCGGATTGAGGGTTAAGACAGAAATAGGCTTACCAAGATAATTCACCAGCAAGTTTCAAAACAGCCATTCGTGTGGAGTAATCAAGACGAAATACTAGAGCAGCTAATTCATTCGCCACAGCTTGAGGTACAATAACCGATCCATAAAGTTGTGGTAGTAAATCCAGTAAATTTGTTTGATAGAGATATTGAATTGGTGAGGTATCAGCAATCACATTAGGCATTCGCTAAATCCTCTGTTAATTCCGCTTCTGTTAATCTGAAAGTGTTGATACCATAGTCACTCAACTTAGATAAAAAAACTACTCGCTCAATACCAGCTAGTTGAGCAGCAGCACCAGAGGAAAGTTTACCTAATTCATAAAGTTTCATCGCAGCACTTAAACATAATTCTTGTCCTAGTTTGGTGTTAGGTTTAAAGCCTGTGCGGTTTCTTCTGGAACAGATAGGGTAACTTGATACATAATCAAGGGGAAAGCTACTTTGCTATAACTATAGCATTTATTTAATAAGTAAGGTATAGCGTTTCTTGCAGTTATGAGGTACGCTTATCAACTTCAAAGTCCCCCTTATTAAGGGGGATTTAGGGGGATAATAGGTACCTTATGGGATATAGAATTGCTATATAGTCCGTAGGGAGCATGTCAGTGCTATGAGGTACACAATTCATGGATTTTAGGGAACAGGGAACAGGTAAGAAGGTAAAAATTATTTGCACCTCATTAGGATAAAAAACGCTATATTAACTTTAACAAGGATAACTGTGAGGTGCGCAATGGATCTACACAAATCTAAAACTATACTCTTGAGTAGCATACTCTTGGCATACTTGAGTCTCAATGCTTGTAATGAACAACAGACACCGCCACCAGATACATCCACTTCCTCTCCATCTCCTATAACAGAAGTAGAAATATCCCCAACTCCTACCCAAACTCAAACTACTCCTAAGCAAAAAAACGTTAAGGTTTTTTTTCCCAAGCAACCTCAAAGTAATCAGGATTTTAGGTATGTGGAACCTGTAGTCAGAAGCACCACTAGTCGTGCAGTGGCTACTTTTGCCATTGAACAGTTGATTATTGGTCCGACCAAAGCAGAAACTAAAATTGGTTTCACCGAAGCACTACAACTTAAGGGTCAATCCAACTGTGGCAAAGATTTTACCCTCTCTATTGCAGCAGAAACCGCCACCCTCAAGTTTTGCCGTGCCATTCCTTCCCCTGGGGTAGGCTATGATGCCAGAGCTACCAGTGCTATTGAATCTACCCTCAAACAGTTCTCAACTATCAAATCGGTAGTTATCCTCAACAAAGACGGCAATTGTTTTGGGGACTTAAGTGGTGAAAACCTCTGTTTGAAGACTGGGAGCAAGGGAGAAAGACTTTCTACTAAATCTAAAATAGCAATTAATGGCATTGGCCCCATCACCGTGGGCATGACGCTGGAAGAAGCATCCCAGGCTGGCCAAGTTAAACTACTGCCAGAAGACGCTAGTAGTCGAAGAGACTATGGTTGCTTAATATCTCAGCCAGAAGGCATAGAAAATCTGTGGTTTATGGCAATAGAAGGAAAAATTGCCAGGGTAGACACACGTTCTCCCCAGATTAGCACCATTAGCGGTATCAAAGTGGGGGATAAATTAGAGAAAGTCATGTCTGTATATGGTAACAAAATAGAACTTGAACCCCATCAATATGTACCGGGTGGTAAATATGCAACCTTCGTACCAACGGATAGTTCAGATAAAAATTATCGATTGATTTTTGAAACCAATCCAGAGGGTAAGGTAACTACTTTCCGCGCTGGTAAACTACCGGAAGTGGCATGGGTAGAAGGATGTTTTTAACTCAACATTAGAGATAAGTTAGGTTATGAAAATCTTAAAGGTTCTC
The DNA here is from genome assembly GCF_010672485.1 of Moorena sp. SIO2C4. NCBI lineage: Bacteria > Bacillati > Cyanobacteriota > Cyanophyceae > Coleofasciculales > Coleofasciculaceae > Moorena > Moorena sp. SIO2C4. Next base: position 3,223 of record NZ_JAAHGN010000860.1, read on the forward strand.
AAAAACGGCATGGACTTCAAATTCGACCAAGCGTTGAAAGTCCTGTGCGCTTTGTTGGTAGCGGCACAACTGTTTTTATAGCAGTCGCCAGGGCAGTTAGGACATGACAAAAGTCTCACACCCTTTGTAAGCGCAAGAGTTTGA
>NZ_JAAHGN010000861.1:0-3365 GCF_010672485.1 Moorena sp. SIO2C4
CGGGGTGTCAGCAGACCCGTCTGATGAGCGTGATTTTTGACGCTTCAACTTCCCTAGTTGCTTCATTGATCCAGTATGCTTTCTGGTCTTTGAAGTAGAGCTAGAAAATCCACGTTTATCGAGGTCAGCACCGTACCCCGGCTGTTTTCCTAATGCTGCATTGAACATTACCATGGCGCTGGTCTTGTCTCTGTCAAACTCAAAACTACAAGCATCGCAGACATGGTATCGATTTGATAATTCAGCCCAGTTCTTATGAACTTTTCCACATTCTGGGCAGCGCTGTGATGGCTTCAATTGTCTGGTTGGCAATTGAAGGACAATCCCTCCCTTAAGTTCAATTTTGTAGGTTAACATCTTGTTGAGAGTGCCAAAACCTACATCTAAAATGGCTTTGTTCAATCCAGCTTTCTGTTTCTTTCTCTTTGACCCTTTTTTTGCTTTTCGGGTCAATCCTTTCGTGTTTAACTTCTCAGTTACGCCGATGTCATAACGACTAGCTAAATCTGACGTAACTTTGTGCTGCCAGTCTTTACGTTGTAATCCGGCTTTTATTTTTAGTTGAGACTCTCGCTTATTCGCTTTTTTCCAGCGATTAGAAGCTTTTATTCCTTTCTTGAAATCGGGGGCTTGCTTTCTGCGTTTCTCTTTCCCAGCGGCTTTCACTTTAGGCTCTAGGGTTTTAGTAAACCTCTGATTGGCTATCTCTTCAAATTCCGCGCCGTTGAAAGCTGTAATTGCTGTCTCAGTTCCCAAGTCATAAGCTACGATTTTCTCGTAGACTAAATCAGATTCTGAGCCATATCTAGTCTGCTGTGTATCAACTTTGACTGTAATTGAAGCAAACCAGGCATTAATACTAGGTTTATAAGCAATAGTCAAAGTTGTTGGAGTTCCCCAAAACTTTGCTTGCCCACGCATCTTGATGACAAGACCAAGATCATTCAATACCAATGTCCCGTTTTTGCCATCGGTATTAGCTTTCCATCCAGCCTTACTAGGGTAAGTCCATCCTGAATACTTCTTGATTGATTTGTATCTAGGAATTTCACTTAATCCCTTCAAGAAACGATTGTATGCTAAATCTACTCTTTTAAGAGTCGCTTGCAAAGAAGTACTGTAAAGTTCTTTGTACTCTGGCCAACATTCCTTGAAAGCTGGCAAGCAGTTTTGCTGATATAAGTACCCTATGGTTTTCTTGTTTGCTTTCCATTCATAGCGACGATCAGCTATCCCCGCATTATACAATAATTGATGTAATTTTCTTGCGTAAAACATCTTTGATATAGCTGTTTTGTTGGGATATAGACGAAATGTTTGCCTAAGAGTCGCCATGAATTAAATCACCTCCTTGTTTTTCTTGTTTCTTTGCTAGAGTCATTTTAGTATAGTCTACGGTAATTCGATATGTCAAGTATAAAAAAGAAAAAACCAGAAAAAAGAATGAGGGGGGCTCCAGCTCATTATGATGAACTAAAAAGAAAGCATGGTATCTGGCTGACTGACACTACCTGGAAGTGGTTACAATTGTCTGCTGAAGAGGCTGGGACAAGTGTAGGAGAGTATATAGAGAGTTGGGCGAGGAAACAGATAGACAGTATTTGAGAGGGGCTATCCATCCTAGAGACGAAACCTTAGTATAGTGGAGCCTTAATAAAATAGTTTTAACCCTTTTTCTCATAGCCTGCTGATCATAAAGGCTCCACTATACTTACGGTAACTTCAACACCTTGGAAGAAGGTGGGGAATTTCGCCCCCTCTTGCCTCCCCCTATCTTGTTAAAAACAATTTTCATCTTAAATCACCAGTTTCGTTCCCATCTTCTTTAAATCAACTCAGCGCCCCCAACGCTTCCAGTGCTGACTTCTGTGCTAGGCTCAAACCAGTAACCCCTGTGATGTTCATACCTTGGTAAGGTCGATCAGGAATCAAGGTTTTAATACACTGACCTGTGTGGGTATTCCAAACTTTAATAGTCCCATCATTACTGCCACAAGTAAGCCAATAACTGCTCACCTGTTCTTGATCAGACCTACCCTGGTGATCTTGATGTTTTACAGGACTAAACCCAATCGATGACCGTACTGAATTCCGATGACCGTGTAAGGTTCTCAGATACTTACCCGTACTTGCCTGCCAAAGCCTAATGGTTTGATCTAAGCTACCACTGGCAATCAATTCACCATCAGGACTAAAGGCGACAGACCAGACACCTTTACTATGGCCTCGCAAAATCCTGACACATTCCCCAGTCCTAACATCCCAAATCCGAACAGTTTGGTCTCCACTGCTGCTAACTAGGGTTTGGCCATCAGGACTAAATGCTACCGACTGTACCCGACTAGTGTGACCCTGTAAAACCTTGAGACATTCACTACTCCTGACATCCCATAAGCGTATGGTTTCGTCTTCACTAGCACTGGCTAGGGTTTGACCGTCTCGACTGAAGGTAACAGACCAAATCCAACTGGTGTGACCCCGTAAGATCTTAAAACATTGACCAGTATTGACGTCCCATAACCGGATGGTTTTGTCATCACCACTACTGGCAAGAGTCTCACCAAGAGGACTAAAACTAACGGATTGCACCCAATAGGAGTGACCACACAATACTTTCAGGCATTGACCTGTACTTACTGACCACAAGTGTATGGTTTGGTCAGCGCTGCTGCTAGCGAGAATTTCACCATTGGGGTGAAATGCCACAGAAGTCACCCAACCGGTGTGTCCCTCTAGTCTCTTTAAACAGTTATCACTACTGACATCCCACAACCTGACCATGTTGTCAGTACTGGCACTGGCTAATTGTTGACCATTGGGACTGAATACTGCTGAAAATACAGAATTAGTATATCCTTGTAAAATTTTAAGACATCTACCTGTGTTGCTATTCCATAGACGTACGGTTTGGTCACTGCTGCCACTAGCTACGGTTCGACCATCCCGATTAAATGCCACTGAAAATATAGAATTGGTGTGTCCTTGTAGGTAGTTCAGGCATTCACCACTGCTGACATCCCACAGCCTCACCGTCTGGTCATCACTGCCACTGACTAGGGTTTGCCCATCTGCACTAAACATCACTGACCGTATTCTGTCGCTATGGTTAGTTAAGGTGTTGAGACATTCACCTGTGCATGGGTCCCACAATCTAATGGTAAAGTCAGCACTTGCACTGGCTAACATCGCACCATCGGGACTAAAATTAACTGACCAAATCCGATTAGTATGACCATGACAGATCTGGCGACATTCACCAGTACTAAAATTCCAAAGTCTCACTGTCTGGTCATCACTAGCACTGGCTAAGGTTTTACCATCTGCACTAAAGGCCACCGACAGGACTTGACCGGTGTGTCCCTGAC
>NZ_JAAHGN010000862.1:0-3347 GCF_010672485.1 Moorena sp. SIO2C4
TACTTCAGCCAGTGGAGTCTCTCTCGGGATCCCGAGGGCATCACTTGGGAGTATCGGCAAGGAAAATACTTTCCTTTACTTAATCAGGTTAATCAGGAATCACCAGCCACCTTTGAACCTGAGATCGAGGAGACTACTCCCACGACTAATGGGTCATCCCAGGGTATTTTAGTAAAACCCTACAGTGTCAAACAGATGTGCGATCGCTTCCGTTGTGGGGACAGGTTACTCAAGAGGATGCGCACTGAACCAAACTTTAGCCAGTGGAGTCGCTCTCGGGATCCCGAGGGCATCACTTGGGAGTATCGGCAAGGAAAATACTTTCCTTTACTTAATCACCAATAGTTCATTAGTTTCAAACCTAGTCAGCAGATGCGTTCGCGTAGCGTGGCCGTAGGCCAATCGCGCCCCGCGTGACCTACGGTCAATCGCATCTGCTTTACTATTTCTGGGATAACAGAAAGTTTGGTCTTTCCGAACTTGCGGTCTCTTCGAGTCTGTTCTGCCTCTTCCCCTTCTCCGGGTTCTAGTCAGGGAAAGTAGTTAGTGATTTTTCCTTTCCCTGCGCTAGCTGCTACGGGCGACCTAACCTTTAGCTGCCATAGATAACATCAGGTCAATCATGCGGTTAGAGTAACCCCACTCATTGTCGTACCAACAGACAACTTTAAAGAAATTAGAATTAAGTTCCATTCCCGCTCCAGCATCGAAAATGCTTGAATGAGGGTCCCCTTGAAAATCGGTGGACACCACTGGCTCCTCTGTATAGCCCAAAATTCCTTTCATCGCCCCAACTGACGCTGCCTTCATTGCTGCACAAATCTCTGGGTAGCTGGTTGCCTTTTGAGTCCTGAAGGTCAAATCTACCACTGATACATCCGGTGTTGGTACCCGTAATGCCATCCCCGTAAGTTTACCTTTCAGTTCCGGTAACACTAGCGTGACAGCTTTGGCCGCACCCGTAGAAGCGGGGATAATGTTCTGAGCAGCACTTCGCCCCCCCCGAAAGTCTTTCTTACTTGGACCATCTACCGTTGGCTGGGTAGCAGTCATGGCATGGACCGTAGTCATTAACCCTTCCGCTAGCCCAAAATTGTCATTAATCACTTTAGCAATGGGAGCAAGACAGTTAGTTGTGCAACTGGCATTGGACACGATAGTATCAATACCCGGGTCATAGGTATTGTGATTGACACCCATCAACAGGGTGGGAACCAAATCAGGGTTTTTAGTCGGAGCAGAGATTACCACCCGCTTCGCTCCCGCTTCTAAATGCTTAGAAGCCCCATCATAGGTGGTAAATAGACCTGTAGATTCTACTACATATTCCACACCGAGTTTCGTCCAAGGCAGTTCCTCTGGGTTTTTAATTGAGACACAGGGGATTTTCTTGCCATTGACCACAATTCCATCAGCTTCAGCTTCTACGGTACCCTTGAAACGACCATGGGTTGAGTCGTATTTGAGTAAATAGGCGATAGTCTGTGGTGGAACTAGGTCATTAATGCCCAGCACTTCGATTTCTGGGTAGTTGAGGGCAGCACGGAATACGAGTCGTCCGATACGACCAAATCCATTGATACCCACTTTGACAGTTGCCATGGACAAATCTCCTTTAAGAGGTTTACAAATTTACGTTTGTCGATAATTAAGAATCCTGATCCAGCGATGCAGCCTAGTCTTGGGGAAACCCCCACTCGCGCTCTGCATCAAGACAATGTCATCCAATAGAGAAGATTAATTCTTCCTTTATTGTTGACAGCTGGGAGCATCAAAACTATCATTAACGGATTGCAAAGCAAGCAGATGTGACTCAATGATTTTTGCTAGGCATCCAAGCTATTGTTTATAGCTCACTCTACTCATTATTTGTTAATCCTTTAACTTAATTTAAGACTGTGGTAATTGGTGTCAATCTCTCCCACTGATCTGTGTTAAACTTCAAATAAATAAAAGAGAAGGTAAGCATTTATAGCGCTACGCGCAAGTCAGAAGTCAGAAGTCAGAAGTCAGAAGTAAGCTATGACTAAGTTTCGGAGTTTAGGAATGTCAAACACCTTAATGGGTAGTGCTATACATGACCGCTGATAGCTAACTGTTAAATGCTTACCAGAGAATTAACCTTTTCTTTAAACCTAGTCTTTAAATTTTTATCTAAAATTTAATTAAGCTTGTTTTGGCATTACATCTATGAAAGTCGCTGTCTTTAGTACCAAAGTCTACGACCGACAGTTTCTGGAAGCTGTTAATTCCCAATATGGTCATGAATTAACTTTTTTTGAACCGCACCTCGATACTCAAACGACTATTTTGGCATCAGGATGTCCAGCAGTATGCGTTTTTGTCAATGATTCCCTCAACGGACAAGTGTTGGAAAAGCTGGCGCAACAGGGAACTCGTCTAATTGCTCTACGCTGCGCTGGTTTTAATAATGTGGATGTCACAAAAGCGACAGAATTGGACATGATAGTAGTGCGTGTTCCGGCTTACTCCCCTTACGCGATCGCTGAACATACGATTGGCTTAATGCTAGCCCTGAATCGCAAGATACATCGTGCTTATTCTCGAGTACGAGAAGGAAATTTTTCCCTAGATGGACTCTTGGGATTCGATATGCATGGTCGCACTGTAGGCATTGTGGGAACTGGTAAAATTGGTGTTGTGGTAGCCCAAATTCTCAATGGTATGGGGTGTCAATTAGTGGCATATGATCCCTATCCCAACCCGGATTGTCAAGCTTTAGGGGTCAAGTATGTAGAGCTAGCTGAACTCTTTGCTATCTCTGATATTGTCACCCTACACTGTCCCTTAACTACTGAAAACTATCATCTGATTAATTCCGAAGCTCTAGAGCAGATGAAACCAGGTGTGATGCTCATTAATACTAGCCGAGGGGGATTGATTGATACCAAAGCCATTATCGCTGCCCTCAAGTCCAAGAAAATTGGCTATCTCGCTCTGGATGTCTATGAGGAAGAATCTGAATTGTTTTTTGAGGATTTGTCTAATGAAGTCATTCAAGATGATATTTTTCAACGTTTACTGACTTTCCCTAATGTAATCATTACTGCTCATCAAGCTTTTTTAACTGAAAATGCCCTCCATAACATTGCTGAAACTACACTATCTAATATTACTAACTTTGAGCAAGGTCTTCCTTGTCCGAATAAAATTATTAATAGGGAATAGGGAATAATATCAAGTCAGGTTTAATACCTATAATTAGAGGGAGAGTGGGAAGTGTGGGGAGATTGGGGGGGTTCCTAGGGAATGCGTTCGCGTAGCGGCTCTTTCATAGCATCCCATTATATCGAATCCCATAATTTTGAAGTTGGAAGACTTATCCA